>CAXXOQ010000180.1:0-11923 GCA_963664185.2 Caldilineaceae bacterium
GATGCAGACCGAACTGGTAATCCGCTGTGAGACCGCGGGGGAATTCGCGGTGGCCTGGGCCCCGGCCCTGGAAGAGTTTGCACCCTTTCTCACACTCCCGTCCCAGGTGCCCATGAACCTGCGGGGCGGAGACAATGCCACGCGCCAGATCAATGATCCCCTGCCGCCGGGCGCCCCCGTCTCACGTCTCGTATTGGTGGAAGTCTACACGCCCAGCGGCGGCTGGAGCAGTTATCCGGGGCACAAGCATGACGTACATCTGGAAGATGGCTGTGGCACGCTGGTGGAGGCGGATCTGGAGGAGATCTACTACTACAAGATCACGTCCACCCGGTCTGGGGCCTTCGGGGCCTACGATCCGGATGGCTATGCCTACCAGAGGGTGTATACCGACGAAAACTCGCCCATGCAGCAGGCCGGCAATCCCATCGATGCCCTGGTACGTCCCACCAACGACTGTGTGGTTCTGGTGCCGGAAGGCTACCATCCGGTAGTAAGTCCGCCCGGCTATGTCACCTATTACCTGAACGTGCTGGCCGGCAGTGCCCAGAGCCTGGCCAACCAGGACGATCCCCGCTATGCCTGGGTCAAGGATTCCTACAGGGGTACCAATCCTGATGTCCCCCTGTACAGGCCTTCCTGACTGGCAACTGGCTGACTTGACGTAACAACAGGTACTCTGGACTGTAGGCCATGACTCAATCGGCGCCCGGCTACGACTCCCTGCATATGGGACGGTCTTCTATCGATCTTTACAGCAACGATGTGGGGACACCCTTTGCCGGCATTGATTCCTTTGCCGCGTATGTAGGGGGTTCGCCGACCAACATCAGTGTAGGTGCTACCCGCCTGGGCCTGAACGCGGCCCTTATTACCGGACTGGGGGATGATCCCGTAGGGGACTTCATTCACGCATTCCTGGAAAAGGAGGGTGTGGAGACCCAATACGTGGTTCGGAAACCGGGACTGCGTTCCAGCGCTGTGCTCCTGGGCGTGGAACCGCCGGACAAATTTCCCCTTGTCTTTTACCGGGAGAACTGTGCTGACATCAATCTGACCATAGATGATGTGCTGGCGGCACCGGTGCAGGAGGTGGGAGTCTTCCAGTTTGCAGGGACCAACCTGTCGCGGGAACCCAGTCGCTCAGCCACCATGTATGCAGCGGAACTGGCGTGCAGCGCCGGGAACCGGGTGGTGTTTGATCTCGACTTTCGCCCGGATCAGTGGCACGACCCGCGGGCCTTCGGCATCGTGGCCCGATCCGCCCTCGCCAATGTGCACATCGTTGTGGGTACCCACGACGAAATCAATGCGGCGGTGTTGACCGATCCCGCGCAAATGACGGTGACGCATTCCCAGATCTCAGATGCCCGGGTGGAAGGCGATGTGCTGGAGGCCATTGCCCGCATCCATGATGCAGGGCCGGAACACGTAGTGGAAAAGGTGGGGGCTTTGGGAGCCCGGGTGCATACACGGGGCAGTTCCCCGGTCGAAGTGCCGGGTTTCCCGGTGGACATCTACAACATTCTGGGCGCAGGAGATGCGTTCGGGGCAGGCTTCATCTACGGCTTGGTCAAGGGCTGGTCGCTGACCCGGTCCGCGCGTCTCGGGAATGCCTGCGGCGCTATCGTGGTGACCAAACATGGCTGCGCCAATTTCATGCCGACATGGGATGAAGTCAATGCCTTTATCGACAGTCATGGGGGATGGTGACCCCATTCGGCCACAGAACGGAGACAGACATGGCACAGCAAGGTACAGTACGCCTCACAATGGCACAGGCCATCGTGCGGTTCCTCAAGGTGCAATATACCGAACGGGACGGGATGGCGCAGCCGTTCTTCGCCGGCTGCTTCGGCATTTTCGGTCACGGCAATGTAGCGGGTATGGGACAGGCCCTGCAACAGTATCCGGATCTGCGATACTACCAGACGCGCAACGAACAGGCGATGGTCCACACCGCTGCCGCCTTCGCCAAATACAGTCGGCGCCTGCGCACGCTGGCCTGCACCACCTCGATCGGGCCCGGCGCTTCCAACATGGTGACGGGGGCGGCCACGGCGACCATCAACCGCTTGCCGGTGCTGCTGTTGCCCGGCGACATCTTTGCCCGCCGCAATGTGGCACCGGTGTTGCAGCAACTCGAATCGGAACATAGCCAGGATATCTCGGTGAACGATACCTTTCGCCCTGTGAGCCGGTATTGGGACCGGATCAACCGTCCGGATCAACTCATAACGTCCCTGCCGGAAGCCATGCGGATTCTGACCAGCCCGGCGGAAACGGGTGCGGTGACCGTTTGCATTCCCCAGGATGTCCAGACGGAAGCCTACGATTATCCGGAGTCCCTGTTTGCCCACCGGGTCTGGCAGGTGCCCCGCGCCAGGGCAGACCGGGAGAGCCTGGAACGGGCCGCGGCGGTGTTGCGCCAGGCCCGCCATCCCCTGATCATTGCGGGCGGAGGGGTAATCTACAGTGATGCCTCTGAAGCGTTGCAGGCCTTTGTACACCAGACGGGCATTCCGGTCGCGGAAACCATGGCCGGGAAGGGCAGTCTCCATTACGCCGATGAACTCTGTCTGGGGGCGATGGGCGCGACGGGCACGTCGGCCGCCAATCGGTGGGCCCGCGAAGCCGATGTCGTGATCGGGATTGGCACCCGGTACAGCGATTTCACGACGGCCAGCAAGACTGCATTCCAGCATCCGGATGTGCAGTTCATCAACATCAATGTCGCCGAGTTTGATGCGGGCAAGCACAGTGGCATTGCGCTGTGCGGGGATGCCCGCGCCACGTTGGAAGAGTTGACGGAACTGGTACCGGACGCGGTGCTGGAGACCGCACAGCGAAACCACATCCGGGCCTTGCATGATGAGTGGGAAGCCGAAGTCGACCGCATTTACGGTCTTGCCACGGCCGCAGACGGTACCCCTGTGCAAGGAGCCCTGATAGGGGCTGTCAATGAACATGGCGACCCGGATGCCGTGATGGTCGGTGCGGCAGGCAGTCTGCCGGGGGATACGCACAAACTGTGGCGTGCCCGGCATCCGCGCCAGTTTCACATGGAGTATGGCTATTCCTGCATGGGCTATGAGATCGCCGGTGGCATGGGCATCAAGATGGCGGATCCCGAAAGGGAGGTCTATGTCCTGGTGGGGGATGGTTCCTACCTCATGATGTCGTCCGAAATCATCACCTCCGTGCAGGAGGGCTACAAGCTGACGATTGTGTTGATGGACAACAGCGGTTTCAAGAGCATTGGCAGCCTGAGCCGTTCGCTGGGCCAAAGCGGGTTTGGCACACGTTACGTGTTTCCGGAGAATGGCGGATTGCCGACCGATGAAGCCGCCGGAAAATGTGCAGGTCTTGCCCGTGGACCTGGCCGCCAATGCGGCCAGCCTGGGCGCCCATGTCATTCGGTGCCAGAGCGTAGCGGAGGTGGTGCAGGCCCTGCAGGAGGCCAAGACCATTGACAGGACGGTGGTGATTCACGTCCACAACGACCGATACCTGGGTGTGGACAGTTACGAGAGCTGGTGGGATGTGCCCGTAGCCGAAGTGAGCGACCTGGATTCCGTCAATGCCGCCCGGGAGGAATGGGAGCAGATGCGCGATCAGGAGCGGTACTTCCTCTAGACTGGCGAAATTGGGCCTGCCCTCCCTCTGCCGGGCTTGCATTCCGGGGAAAGCCGCCCCGTTTGTCTGAATTGGAGTAACCCCATGATAGTACGCAATTTCATCAATGGTGCCTTTGTGGCAAGCCAGGCCACCGCCCACCTGTCGGTGCGCAATCCTGCCACGAATGCGGAACTGGCTACGTTGCCCCTGATGCTGGACGAGGAAGTGGAACTGGCGGTACAGACGGCCCAGGCCGCCTACGCCGCCTGGCGCCGCACCCCGGTAGTGGATCGGGTGCAGCCCCTGTTCCGTCTCAAGATGCTGCTGGAAGAGAACTACGAGGATATCAGCCGCACCATTACACTGGAATGCGGGAAGACGCTGGTGGAGTCACGGGGCGAACTGCGCCGGGGCATAGAAAACGTGGAAGTGGCCTGTGGCATGCCATCCCTGATTCAGGGTTGGAACAACGAGGATATTGCCTCCGGCATTGACGAGCACATGATCCGGCAGCCGCTGGGGGTAGTGGCCGCCATTACCCCTTTCAATTTTCCCGGCATGATTCCGCTCTGGTTCCTGCCCTATGCCGTGGCGACCGGCAACTGCTTTCTGCTGAAACCCAGCGAGAAAGTTCCCCTGACCAGCCAGAAACTCTTCGCCTGCATTGAAGAGGCAGGCTTTCCGCCCGGTGTGGTGCAGCTTGTCAATGGCGGTCCCGATACCGTCAACGCCCTGCTGGACCATCCTCTGGTACGCGCTATCTCCTTTGTGGGTTCCACCCCCGTCGCCAAGTACGTGTATACCCGTGCCACATCCCAGGGCAAGCGGGCGCAGTGCCAGGGGGGAGCCAAGAATCCTGTGGTCATCATGCCGGATGCCGATGTCGAAAGTACAGCCGCGGCCCTGGCCGAAAGCGCCTTCGGCTGTGCCGGCCAGCGTTGCCTGGCCCTTTCCACGGCCATTACGGTGGGATCGGCCCGGGATGCCTTTACCGAAGCCATGGTGGAAGCGGCCCGCACACGGCGGGTGGGTAATGGTCTGGATGAAGGGGTGGAAATGGGGCCCGTCATTACATCGGACAGCAAAACACGGATTGAGGGGCTGGTAGGTGAGGCTGCGCATACCTCTGCCCGGATCCTGGTGGATGGCCGGGGTCAGGAGGTAGATGGATACGCGGACGGCAACTGGATCTTTCCCACCATCGTGGAAGATGTAGAACTGGGGCAGCCTCTGGCCGAGCAGGAAGTGTTTGGGCCTGTTCTCAGCCTGATGCATGCCAGGGACATAGAGGAGGCCATTGCGCTGGTGAATGCCAGAGCCTTTGGCAACATGGCCTGTCTGTTTACCACCAGTGGACGCGCCGCCCGCGAGTTTCGCTATGGGGCCGATGCCGGCAACGTGGGCATCAATATAGGTGTGGCGGCGCCCATGGCTTTCTTCCCTTTCAGCGGCTGGAATGAAAGCTTCTTTGGCGATCTGCATGCCCAGTCCCGCCATGGGGTCGAGTTTTACACCCAGACCAAGGTCGTGGTGGAACGCTGGGGTTGATACGGCCATCCTGGCCTGGGGACTGCCAGGGCATTTCGCCCTACAGGGACCAGGGCACGGTGGGCGATTTCTTCGTGGGCAGCGATTCATCAACGCAGGGGCAAGACAGGGAGCATGGAAGCAGGAGTGTTTGTCCGGGAAGGCCGGTTTGAGATTCGGGAACGGGCTGAGCCAGATCTGGCCCAGGTGGCGGCAGACTGGGTCAAGATTGAGATCGAGGCCTGCGGGATCTGTGGTACGGATCTGCAAATACTGAAAGTGCCGCCCGGCTATCCGGCACCGGACAACACCGTGCTGGGCCATGAATTCGTAGGCCACGTCGTAGAAGTCGGTGCCGCCGTTACCCAATGCCAGGTGGGAGAGCGGGTAACCGTTGCCCCCAATCTGACCTGCCGCGAACTCAATCTCGATTCGTGTCCCCAATGCCAGCTGGGCCGGTCCAATCACTGTGACAACTGGACTACGATTGGCATTCACCGGGATGGCGGGTTCGCCCGGTATCTGCTGGCGCCGGAAAAAGCCCTGTTTGCGGTATCCGAGGACCTGGATGTGGGAGATGCGGTCTGGATCGAACCCCTTTCCTGTGTACTGGCAGGATTCAACCGTTTTGCCCTGCAGGATGGGGCTACTGGTGTGGTCATCGGGGCAGGTCCCATTGGCATTCTGCATGGCATGCTTCTGAAGACAGTGGGGGTTCGCGTCATCATTTCCGATCTGAGCCCCCAGCGCCTCGTCATGGCGCAGAAGGCCGGTCTGGATGTGATGGTCAATGCAGGGGAAGCCGATCTGCAGCAGGTGGTTATGGCCGAAACCCGAAATCGGGGTGCCGATATGATCGTCGATGCGGTGGGAGGACAACTGCACGTGGCCATCGCCTGTGCCGGCATGATGGGCCAGATCTGTTGCTTCGGCATCAATCTGCTGCAACCCCAGGTGGACCAGGGCCTGATTACCATGCGGGAGCTCACCATATTCGGCACGTACGTAGGGGTGAACACATTCCCCGAATCGATTCGCCTACTCGAATCAGGCGTGCTTGCACCTTCGGTCCTGAATCATGCCTTGATGCCCATACAGGATCTGCCTGTTGGTATCGATCTCTGTCTCCGGGGCGATGCCGTCAAGGTCGTGGCATCGGCATTGATGTAACTGTGGCCTTGTCTGTCAAGCAGGACGTTCAGGGAATGACATGTCGGAGTTTGGTATTGGCGTGATCGGGATGGGCTGGATGGGGGAAACCCACAGCCGGGCCTTTGGCCAGATCGGCGAGCGTTTTCATCGTTCCGGTCTCCGTACCCGACTGATTATGTGTGCCGATTCGGACCGGGACCGGGCACAGCAGGCGCGATCCCGCTTTGGCTATGCAGAGGCCACCCAGGATTGGCAGGACGTGGCGAGTCATCCCGACATTCAGGTGGTGTCCGTCGCCGCGCCCAACTTTCTGCACCGCGAAATTGTCACAGCCCTGGCCCAGGCCGGCAAGCATGTCTTTTGCGAAAAGCCGGTGGGATGCAGTGTACAGGATACCGTGGACATCGCCAGGGCCGTGGAGGCAGCAGGGGTCAACTCCTGTGTAGGCTTCAATTACCGCTGGGTGCCCCTGGTCCAGTATGCGCACCAGTTGGTACAGGGGGGCGAATTGGGGGAACTCACCCATTACCGGGGACGGTTTTTCTCCATGTATGGCCACAATCCGCTGAGTCAGTTGAGTTGGCGCTTCCAGCAGGAACAGGCCGGGCTGGGTACCCTGGGGGATCTGCTGTCGCACGTGATTGACATGGCCCTGTACCTGGCCGGACCGATAGTCCGGGTGGCAAGCCTGAAGCACAACTTCATCACGCAGAGGCCCCTGCCGATTCCCGGGAAGGGAACCCATTTCACCCTGGGAGAACCGGACGATCCGTCCGGCGATGTAACGAACGAAGACTATGTGGCCATGCTGGTGGAATACGCCAACGGGGCCCGTGGTGTCCTGGAGGGTTGCCGGGTGATGTACGGGCCCAAATGTGACATGTCCTTTGATGTACATGGCACGCAGGGCGCGGTGCGCTGGGAATTTGAACGCATGAATGAACTCGCGGTGTACAAGCCGCAGGACAAGAACCGCATTGGGCAGGTGCCGGATTTCCGTGACGGTTATACCCGCATCCTGGCAGGTCCCGAGCATCCGGGATTCGCCTGGTTCCAGCCCGGACCGGGCATTGGTCTGGGGTATGATGATCTCAAGGCGCTGGAAGCATACCGGTTTCTGGAAAGCCTGCAGGGCCATCGTCCCCACGCTCCCTCCATAGGAGATGCCCTGCACGTAGCGGAAGTCCAGCATGCTGCCATCCAGTCCTGGCAGGACGACAGCTGGGCCAACGTCGTGGCCCTTGTATAGGTACCCATTGGCAGGAAAGGGGTCGGTTCCCATGGCAGATATCAGAATTGGCAACGCTCCCTGTTCCTGGGGCACGCTGGAATTCGGATCGGTGAAGGGGGATCGCACATCCCCCTCCGACATGCTGGACGAATTGGCCGCCGCGGGCTATACCGGTACGGAATTGGGGGACTGGGGTTTCTTTCCCACGGACCCTGCGCGGCTGGCCGCGGAACTGAAGCAGCGCCAGCTGGACTTGACGGGTGCTTATGTGGGCACCTCGTTGCAGGATACCCGCTGTTGGGACGCCTGCCTGGCAGAAAACCTGCGGACCGCACGCCAGCTGGCCCGGGTAGCCGAAATCAATCGCCAGGATATCGCCCCTTTCCTGGTATTGGCACTGAACAATGGCACGGATCCGGTGCGCACCGGCAATGCTGGCCGCATCACCCCTGCCATGGGCATGGACGATGACAGCTGGCAGACCCTGGCCCGGTCCTGCGTCGAGACGGCCCGTATTGTCCGGGAGGAGGCCGGCATTCCCACGGTGTTTCATCATCACGCGGCCGGGTATGTGGAGACGCCCGACGAATTGGTGCGCCTGGCCGAAATGACCGAAGACTCGATGGGCATTGTGTTTGATACCGGGCACTTCGCCCTGGGCGCCGGGCGGGCGGATACCATCCTGGAGTACATGACGCACCTCGAAGAACGGATCCTCTATGTGCATTTCAAGGATTGGTCCTCGTCAGCCGCCCGCCGGGTGCAGGCACAGAATCTGGACTACTTTGCTTCTGTGGGGGAAGGCATATTCTGCGAATTGGGCCAGGGCGACGTGGATTTCCCCGCGGTGCGCGACTGGCTGTTGACGCGTGGCTATGCCGGCTATATAACCGTGGAGCAGGACATCATTCCCGGACTGGGATCGCCCTTTGAGAGTGCCCAGCGAAGCCGCCAGTACCTGACGGGTATTGGTTTCACTTGAAGGGAGCGGTCATGGCTGCCGCTCTACAGTACCCAAGGATGAGGAAGCATGTTGTATCCCACCTATACCCATGAAAGGAACTATGGTTGCCGACTGACGGAGATCACGTACAGAGGGCTGCATTCCCTGGTCATGGAAAACGAAATCCTGCGCGTCACCATTCTGGTGGACAAGGGCACGGATATCTTTGAGTTTCTGCACAAACCCACGGACACGGATTTCATGTGGCGTTCACCGCTGGGGGTGCGCAATCCCCGGAACTTCGTCGCCACCAATTCCCGCGCTGATGGTCCGTTTCTCGATTACTACTTTGGCGGCTGGCAGGAATGTTTCCCGGTAGGCGGTTATCCCACCACGTATGCGGAAGGGGAATTTGGTCTGCACGGCGAGACTCCATTGATGCCCTGGAACATGCAGATTCTCATGGACGATCCCGAGTGTGTATCCGTGAAATTTTCGGTGAGGACCTACCGGTCTCCGTTGCATATCGAGAAGACGGTGACTCTGCATCGGTATCAATCTGCCCTGCAATTCCATGAAGTCATCACCAATGAAGGGGAAGTGCCCTTTGCCATCGTGTGGGGACATCATCCAGCCTTTGGCGCGCCCTTCCTGGATGATTCCTGTGTCGTGGATTTGGCCGGTGCCAAGGTACGGGTAGTTGAAGCGGAACCCACGACACGGCTGGAATCGGGCGAAGACTACACCTGGCCCTTCGTCAAGGGACGGAATGGCGAAACCATTGACCTGAGCCGAATTCCCTCTCCCGAAACCAAATCGCACGATTTGGCATTCCTGTACGATCTGGAAGCCGGATGGTACGGTCTCACCAACCAGGATCGCAAGATTGGCTTCGGCATGTACTGGCCCACGGAGATCTTCCCGTCCCTTTGGTATTGGCAGGTGTACCGGGGCAGTGTCGTCCATCCCTGGTATGGACGGACCTACAACATTGCCCTGGAACCCTGGACCGCTCCGTATCATCATTTCCAGGAAGCCCAGGAGCACGATGCGACACGGGTATTGCAGGCGGGGGAGATGCTGGATGTCCGGTTCGGCGCGGTGGCGTATGAGGGACTGAGTCGTGTGACAGGCATTTCAACAGCGGGAGACGTTGCTGGAACCTGATTTGCAACCATCTCCTCCCCGGTACTGTCATGAGTACAGAATGTAACCTGCATGGCTGGACCGCATCAGATTGACGATTCCGACACCTGCCCGCCAGGGTGCAGTTTAGGTTTCCCACAGGAGTCCTGGCCATACCGTGTTGCCTGCTGACAGCTGTGGTGGGAAGACTTTGACGGAGAACAAGAAAGACATGGCTGCTGGATGGCCAACCCATGTCAGGGGTCCTGGCATGGTGCCAAGCAATCCTGGGCGTGATCAAAGTCTCTGGCCTTGCCTGTACGACCTGATGACAGGGGAGCCGAGCGCTTGACTGGCCCTCCCGTTACCGATCGGAACGGCAGGCCTGTCAGCTTGCCGCGATCCTGAGCGGCTGGAGCAGCACCTCTTCCGGTTTCGGAATCGTTATGGATTGGACCCCTGTTGTGTACTTGGCACGAGGCGGCTTGCATTAATCCCTGCCGGTAACCGCTGGGAACGGGAGAACTGAGACATGCGTCGCTTACGGCGTTGAACTGGCAACCAGCTGCTTCCTCATTCCTGCGTCTGTCTCTTGCAAGGGAGCCCAGACCTGGCAGGACATCATCCTCCCATGTACTCTGCAGTTTGTCCCGACCAATTCCTGGCACCGCTGGCGTCACCCCATAGTACAGCTGGATTTTCCTTGTGTACCTGTAGGGCGCAAGGCACCTGATGAATGTCTTGGCAGGCGTGTGCCTTTGGCTGCGATCCGAACGGCATCCCCGCCTTGAACCGGCCAAGTGCTAGAATCCAGGGGTACATGTCCTGGTTGCAACCAATTCTCTCACTTGGGCTTCTCCTGGCTGGGGGTATGACGCAAACATGCCACATGTTTGCGGCGCAGACATGGGTTGCTTCAGATTGCCGCGAAGTGCCTCGTAGCCGTGGCGAAACGCAGCAATGCAATTCCTCTGCCGGTTTATCTCGGACCAGCACCCTGTGTGCCTGCCTTGCCAGCCTGGGCACAGGTGAAGCGATGCGTGACAGATAACCAGGCCCTTGGCCAGACACTGCCGTTGCGGCAGACATTTCAGGAAGGAGAAACCCGATGTCGAATCGGCCCAATATTCTGTTCATTGTTTCCGATCAGCACAATGCCAAAGTAACCGGATACAGCGGCCATCCTGATGTCAGGACACCGCATCTTGACCGCATGGTGACCGAAGGCGTGCTGTGCCGGAACGCCATTACCCAAAACCCTATCTGCACCCCCAGCCGTGTCTCCTTTCTGTCGGGCCAGTATTGCCACAATCACGGCTACTATGGCCTCAGCGGCCGCAACCCACAGGGATTGCCCAACATCTTCGGGCATTTTCGCCCGCATGGCTATTTGACGGCCGCTCTCGGCAAAATCCATTGTCCGGAGTATTGGGTAGAGGATCAATGTGACATCTTTCATGACACGTGCCACACCAGTGTGGGTGGTCGTTCCCAGGAATACGAAGCATTCCTGACCGAGAGGGGCAAACTGGAACTGGAGGACCACGGAGCGCTGCCGGAGTGGGGTGCCAAGGGCCGCCAAACGATGGAAGGCCGCCCCAGTCCCTTGACCTTTGACGAATCACAGGAAGGCTGGATTGCCCACAAAGCCGTGTCCATCATGCGCGCTGCCCAGTCCCGGGGTCGGCCCTTCCTCATTCATTGCAGTCTCCCGCGCCCCCATCAGTGCACAGCCCCCAGTCCTGAGTTCTGGGGCCTGTACGCGCAGGATCGCATCACGTTGCCCCCCAATGCCGATCACGACATGCAGGGGAAAGCCCCGCATATGCGGGAAACTGTGGCCCGCTGGCGCCGCGGCGACTGGACGCTGTATGAACCGCACGGTTTCGAGGCAGGCCGTCTGCGCAAACAGCACGGCTATCTGGGTGCGGTCAGTCAGGTTGATGCGGCTGTGGGGGTAATGCTGGACGCGGTGCGTGACCTGGATCTGGCGGAAAACACGATTGTCATTTATACCGCTGATCATGGCGACTATGCCAGTGAATTCGGCATTATGGAAAAGGCCCCCGGAATCTGCAGCGATGCCATTACCCGTGTTCCCATGATATGGTGGTCGCCTCCGCGTTTCGCCGCCGGGAAGGCCGTGAACAGCCTTGTGGAACTCGTAGATATTTCGGCAACGCTCTGTGCCCAGGCAGGCTTGCCGGCTATGGAAACCAGCGACGGCAAGGACATTTCCCATTTGTTGCAGGGGCAGGAAACCGAGATACATGCCTTTGGCATGACAGAGTTTGCCTGGAGCAAGAGCATCCGGAAGGGCCATTTCC
>CAXXOQ010000181.1:0-14263 GCA_963664185.2 Caldilineaceae bacterium
TATCGTCATGAGCCTGACGGGACCGCAAGTCATCAATTCATCCACGAAGGCCAGATCCGGCGGTACGATGTATTCGGGATTTTGGGCACCCGGATAGTCAGGACTAATGAAAGGCCCTTCCACATGGACGCCCAGAATCCGGGCCCCCGCCATGCCGCGTTGGGCGGCCTCCGCCACGGCGGCCACGGATTCCCGAATCCTCGCTTTTGCGGCCGTCGTGGTGGTTGGCATGAAACCCGTCGTGCCATGCCGGGCATGAAATTGGCCCATGCCATTGACGGCTTCCGGATCCGCATCCATGGTGTCATGGCCGCCGCCGCCGTGGACATGAAGATCCAGGAAGCCGGGCAGTACATGCAGATTCTCCGCCTGCAGTACAGCACCCTGGTTTAGGCCGACAGGCCGGGCGCCCATGCCGACAATCCGTCCTCCTTCCAGATGCAAACTGTCTGTCACAACCTGTGCCAGATCCGGCACGGTTCCATACAGGCAGCCACCCTGAATGGTGGTAATGGGGATTGGGGTGTGTTGTGTCATGATGGCGGGTCCAGGCTGGTGGGATTGACTTCGCGGGGATCCTGGCGGGAGAGCATGATACCTCCCAGCGGGGGCAAATCCAGGGTCAGCACATGCTCAAAGCCATGCATGTGTCCAGCCACAGTGCGGAGTTGGGGAACATTGACGGTGCCGCTGCCCCCGTAACGCTGCTGGTCGGTATTCAGGATTTCCCGCCAGGTACCTGCGCCCGGTACGCCCAGCTGGTATCCATTGCGCGGTACAGGGGTCATGTTCAGGATAACCACCACAGTATCTTCCGGATACGTGCCATACCGGGCAAAGGAAACGATGGTATTGTCATTGTCGCGAAAGTCGATCCAGCTGAAGCCATGCTCTTCATTGTCCTTGATCCACAGGGCCGGCAGTTGCAGATACAGCTGTCCCAGGTCGCGCATGAAGAGCTGGAATTGCCGATGGGCGGGTTCCTCCAGCAGATGCCAATCCAGACTTTGGGCTTCCGTCCATTCCGCCCATTGGGCGAATTCGTTGCCCATGAAGTTCAACAGTTTGCCCGGATGGCCGTATTGGTAGGTTGCCAGCAGGCGCAGATTGGCCAGTTGCTGCCAGGTGTCTCCGGGCATTTTGCGCAGCTGGGACTTTTTGAGATGCACCACCTCGTCGTGGCTGAAGGCCAGGATGTAATTCTCCGCATGCGCGTACATCATCCCGAAGGTGATCAGGTTCGCGTGGGCTTTGCGGAAGATCGGGTCCAGGGCAAAATACGCCAGCGTATCGTGCATCCAGCCCATGTTCCACTTGAAGTCAAAACCCAGTCCCCCGACATAATCCGGATACGTGACCAGGGGCCAGGACGTGCTCTCTTCGGCGATGGTAATGATACCCGGATGGGCCGTGTGTACGATCCGGTTGAACTCCCGCAGGAATTCGATCGCCTCGATGTTCTCCCGACCGCCATAAGGATTGGGCAGCCATTCGCCCTCTTGCCGATCATAGTCCAGATAGAGCATGGCCGCGACCGCATCCACGCGGAAACCGTCAATGTGATATTCCTCCAGCCAGAAGAGGGCGTTGCTGATCAGGAAGTTGCGTACCTCGTTGCGGCCGAAATTGAATATGCGGGTGCCCCAGGTCTGATGCTCGCCCCGCCGCGGGTCCGCATGCTCGTACAGGTGGGTGCCGTCAAAGAAGGCAAGGCCATGGCCATCCTTGGGGAAATGGGCAGGTACCCAATCCAGGAGTACGCCAATACCTCCCTGGTGGCAGACATTCACAAAGTGGCGGAAATCATCCGGAGTGCCAAAGCGGCTGGTAGGCGCAAAGTAGCCTGTTACCTGATACCCCCAGGACTGATCCAGCGGATGTTCCATGACCGGCATCAGTTCAATATGGGTATAGCCCATCTGCTGGCAATAGGTCACCAGTTGCGGTGCCAGCTCGCGATAGGAAAGCATGGAGTTGTCGTCAGGACTGCGTTTCCAACTGCCCAGATGTACTTCGTAGATGCTGAGGGGCGAGGACCTTGCCTGGTACTGGCTGCGGGCAGACAGCCAGTCGGCATCCTGCCAGGGATAGGTATCCAGGTGCCAGATGCGGGACGATGTGCCGGGACGGCATTCGGCATGGAGACCGTAGGGATCCATTTTGTCGATCTGGTAGTGGTCCTCCATGGACAGGAGAGAAAACTTGTAGTAGTCGCCCTCCGGCAGATTGGGTATAAACAATTCCCACACCCCACCCTGGTACATATGCATGGGATGCACCCGTTCGTCCCAGCCGTTAAAGGGACCGATCACGCTTACCCGGCGGGCATTGGGGGCCCAGAGTGCGAACTGGACGCCCTGTACACCATCCACCAAACGCCGGTGTGCCCCCAGTTTGCGCCAGCTTTGTGTGAGATTGCCCTGTCCCAGGAGAAAGTGATCATAGGCTGTGAAATGGGGAGCAAACCGATAGGGATCTTCTATTTCATGCCTTTGCCCATCCTTGCCCTGCAATTCCAGGCGGTAGGACGGAGACGCCGGTGCCTCCGGGCCGTACCACAGACATTCGAAAAAGCCTGCCTCGTGTACACACCGGGCCGGGTGTCGCTGCCCCGAGGCCAGATCCAGAATCCAGACCGCCCGTTCCTGGGGCCGGAATGTGCGTACGGCATGCACGGCGCGCGCCTTATCGTGGTACGCGTGATACCCCAACACCTTGGCGGGGGCACCATGGGTGCCGGCCACGATAGCTTCCATATCGGACGTGTCCAGATGGGACAGCGGGGACCGGGAAGGGCCGGGCGCAGGCATCTTCATGTCATGCGGGCCTGGAGACGGGTCAGGGCCGGGATGAAATAGTCCTGTGCCACCACTTCCCAGCTCATCGCCTGGCTGGCCTCCTGCCCCAGTTCCAGATAATGGGCACGGGTGCGGTCCGTGCGGGGCAACAGGGCATGGATCTGTTGGGCGACCCGCAAACTGTTCGCGTCTTCTACCTGATTGCGCAGCGCATGGCCAATATCCAGGGCATTGAAAGGCGACGCATTCCACCAGGAAGGGGACAGGGCGACATAGTCGGCTTCAATATAAAGGGGCACTTCTATGCCGCGGGCCTTGATCTGCTGGACGAAGCCCCGGCATCCGCACACCGAACTGGTACAGCACAGGGCCCCCTGGGTAAGCGGTTCCAGCTGGGCAATGCCGAAGGGCTCGTAGATGCTTTGGCCGAATTCCAGATCGGTGCCCATCCGGAGATCCGCAAAAGCCATATCGGCCGGCATGCGCTCACCGCAGCGGTTCCGATCCCAGCCAAACTGGTTGACGAATACGATCTTCACGTTGGGGTGATGGCGGTTGAAAGGCTCCACCACATCGTGAAAGAAAGGGATTTCGGCGCCTGTCAGTTCGCCATTGTCCGTCCGATGCTGCACGGGCCAGCCATAGGTCTGTTCCCACTCCCGAATCTGATGGGGGTGGCGTCCCGTCACCGCGGCGGTACTCAGGACAAACAGCACGGCGCTCTGCTGGTGATCCTGCGCCAGCAGTCGGGCCAGATGCGAAAGCACCTTGCCGTCGCGCCACAGGCCTTTCGAGAGTACCATGCGCGTGACATGTGACATGACATAATCCGGTGCAAATCCCAGCAGATTCGCACAATACGCCTGCAGGCGGGATCGGGATTCCCGCTTTTCGGCCAACGTGGTCGCCTGGGTGGGAATCCCGTTGTATACCAGATCCAGGGGCCTGTGCTGAAAGGCAGCCCCCAGGAACCGAAGTTCGTCCACTACCAGATCGCTGACCGCCAGAATGGCATCGCACTGGGTCGCCTGGTGCAATAGTGGGACCTTGTAGAGATCATGCTGGTCCCCAAACAGGTTGTCCAGGTACAGGTTCCAGTCGAGGCCCTGGCGCATGACGTTGTAGAAACGGGTGTCATGGCCTGCATGTTCTTCTACCAGGCGCCGGACAGGGGCCACTTCATGGGCATAAAACAGGGTGCTCCAGGTGACAGGCTGGCCCAGCCGGGCGGCCAATGCCGTGGGCAGTCCCATCCAGTCGTGGGCAATCAGGAAACGCTGGGCAGGCCTGGCCGCGGTATCCGTGGCCAGAATGTCCAGAACCCGCATCAGGGGCACGGCCAGATCAATGAACAGCTGCCATTCCAGATCGTAACTGTAGCGGCCCGCTTCAATGCTGAACTCTGCCTGCAGGCCGGCCGTATAGGCTTCGCGTGCCACCGGATCCATCTGCGTGGGATCCACCAGCAAGATTTCATGGCGGTAGGGGCCAAACGACGTTTCGGCGTAGAAAATGCCTATATTCAGTTCCTGCTCTGCCTGCAGCAGGCGTCGCCCCAGGGCCGTTTCCACAAGGCCAAAAATGTTGTAGCGACTGGCATAACGCACCTGCAGACGGGAGTGCGGGGACAGGATGCGGGCCATCTGGCCCTCGTCCCACACCGGAAACGGTCCCGCCAGAATGGTGCGACTCACATGCCGATTGTAGGTGTCGGTACACAGCAGTCCTTCCAGGACCGCACCAATGCCGCCAATCTTCATGGCAGCCTCATGGGTCACATGTACAACCAGAGGAAGGGTCATGAAGCAGGTGCGGGACTATACGAAATCAGCGGTTCTATCCAAGCCTGCGGCGGTATCATGCCCGACACGGACCGGGTAGAGAGTGTGTATCTGGCAACCCACCATGCTGGCCTCAAGTCATCCAGTTTCAGTTGGTCACCAGGCCCGGAAACGGAATAGCCTGACCCTGTGCATGGGCATATACCCGCTGCGCACCAATATGGGCCAATACGCCGGCGATGTCGCCGATGCCCCAACAGCGGCCATGGCCGCGCACGGTCGCCGCGATGCTCTGGGACGTGCAGCCATGATGCCGGCCGTCCCGGTACACCTGCCGGGCCAGCCGGAGCTTGCCCAGGGCCAGGCAACAGGCATCCAGGGCATATTCCTCGTTACCGGTCAGAGTCCAGGCCAGCATCAGGTTGGCGGGCGCCGGTATCTGCAGGGTCTGGCATCCGTCCGGGTGTGACGGCAGATAGTAGGTGGGCATGTCGCTCCGGTACCCGATACAGCGTACCGCGTCCGGGGCGGCCTGGACATCAACGGCCAGCACTTGCTGATCCAGCCGCGGCCATGGGGCCAGCTCTGTGAACCGTTCCGGCGCCAGATCCAGATCCATGGGATCCACTCCCGCCAGCAGCAATTGACCCAGAACATGGCCGGCAGGATTGGCAATGGGATGGGTGACATACCGGACACAGCCCCGGCCCAGACGTTGGGCCGCATCCCGAAAGATCGGCTGTCCCGTTATATCCCACAGCTCCAGCATGATTTTGGGAGTGCCACTGGCAATGTGGTTTTCCAGCCGGGAATGTTCGGTAATGTCCTGCGGGGCAGCTTTGAGGAATGCCCTGAGGACCGTCTCGAATTCCGCCGGGCTATGCCGATCGGCATCCAGATAGAGAGGCAAGAGTTCTGCCTGTACCAGGGCTTCGGCCCAGACCCGGCCGTAGGTTTCGCCTAGCTCCAGGTAACAGGAGGCCGGGTCCGCGCGCCAACCGGCCCGGGCCAGATGGAGCATGCGCACGTGATCCACGAAGTTGAACCCCTCGGTTCCCACCTCCACTGTGCCCAGCCTATAGCTCAGATAACGGCATTGTTCCCAGTCAAACCACGGCTGGACATCCTGCACCCAGTTGCCGGCATGATGGGCAGCATCCTCTACCGCGCGCCGGACCTCGTCATGGTCGGGCACAACCTGCAACAGCCAGTCGAGAAAAATGATGAAATGCTCGGTGCCGTGATGTACTTCCTGTTGGGGATGATAGCCATGTACGAAGTGGTGCTGGGACCATGCCTGCCATTTGGCAAACAAATCCAGGGCCAGGTGCAACACTCTTTCGTCCCGGGTATAGGCATAGTAACCGGACCAGGCCGTGAGAAATGTCCCTTCGTCGTGAATGCCCTGCCAATCCAGGGCCAGATGCCGGTCCTGGACCGCACAGAACCAGTCTTCAAGCTCGGAGAGCAGCATCGTGATGCCGGCATGCACGCTGTCCGGGCGCTCAAGGGTGACGGCGGGAAGTACGGACGAGGTCATGGGACGGTTCTGCAACATTATCTGAAGTATCTGACAGCAGTATAACGGAACGGGGGAGGCTGCAGGGGAATCGGACAATGCGGTGTGGTGTGGTGATGCGTTCCCCAACTATCGGTACTGTCCACCACACAGCCAGAATTCGTCTGGAGACAGGATGACGGCAGTCCCCCACCGTTTTCCCGAAGGCAGATCCCGTTCCAGGGTATTCCTGAGGCACAAAACGCGCTATCCGGATATCCTGTTCTGATCGGGAAGCCTTGAGGCTGCACACCGAAATCAGGCAAGGCGCGCATGGTCATGTTTGCGTTCGCATTGTGGCAAGACTTGTATATACTGTCAGCCGTCACTAGGGTCAAGGGGGACGGGACAGTTCGTGGCATACCGGGCTGTTCCGGATGCACCTGATCTTTTTCCCAGCCTCTCGGATTTGGCGGTCGCAGGTACCGGTGTTAGGTTGTATCTCTATGGTCGCACAGGGCGATCACCAGGCTTGTCAGCGTCTGCGGTGGAGAGTTTCCCTGCCGTCAAGAGCGCGCGGAGGAGGCGTAAGACGGTCCCACCGGGCGGCCACGCCGGTGCGGTGCGTCATCCCGTCTCTTGCGTGCCTGTGCCACGGTACAGATCTGCCACGACTTGCCTAAGTCTGGCCGAACGGTTATGTAGGACTATGGAATACCGCAGGGGCTGGCGCTCATTCATCCAGAGTTCGGCTACGGTTGATATCCGTCAAGTTGACCGTCAGGTTCTGGCCCGTATCTGGTCGTACATCGGCCCGCACAAAGGCCAGATCATGCTGGTGGTAGCGGCTGTTCTGGGGCAGGCTCTCCTGGGAGCCGTGCCACCACTCCTGTATCGCTACTTTATCGATTCGGTACTGGAATCGGGGAACTGCGAAGGCTGCTGGCGCTGACGGGCATGCTGCTGGTCCTGCCTTTCCTGTCCGTCAGCATTGGTTTGGTGCAACAGACGTTTGCCACACGCCTGGGAGAAACGCTGGTCCATGAATTGCGGCAGGCCATGTACGACCATGTGCAACGCCTTTCCCTGCGTTTCTTTACCGATACCCGGGCGGGGGAGATTGTGGCCCGTTTTACAGGGGATGTGGAAGATGCCCGGCGCATGGTGACCGGGTCCATACCCACGATTCTGACGGCGCTGGCCACCCTTGCATCCACCTTGACCATCATGACCATTCTGGAATGGCGCCTGACGGTGCCCGGCGTGCTGCTCTTTCCCCTTCTGTGGCCATTTGCCTATTGGCTGGCGAAGGCCCTGCGCCGTACCCATCACCAGGGCCGGGAATACAATGCCCAGTTGAGCAGCATGGTCAATGAAACCCTGAGCGTGAATGGTGCGGCCCTCATGAAGCTCTTCGGCCAGGAAGAAAACGCGCGCGCGCGTTTCCAGGCCTTGTCCGAACTGGTCAGGCAATTCCGGACGCGATGGGCCATCATGTCCTATTGGCTGACATCCGGCATGGGGATTCTGGCGGGACTGGGCACCGCCCTGTTCTATGGGCTGGGGGGATGGCTGGCGCTCCAGGGCGAATTGTCAGTGGGCACCATCGTCGCCTTTGTGGCGTACTTGCCACGTGTCTATCAGCCCATTTCCGCCCTCAGCCATGTAAACACAGATCTCATTCAGGGCATCGTGAGTTTCGAACGCGTCTTCGCGTACATGGACGAACCGATCGAAATCCGCAATGCCCGGGATGCCGTGGCTTTGATCCCCCATCCCACCGGGCACCTGCAATTCGAGAATGTATCCTTTCACTACGGGGGGGAGGAGGCCTCTCAGGGACTGGGAGATGGAAGTGGGGCCGGCCGGCCTGGGGATGGCGTCTGGCCCAGATCCCCGCTGTGGGCCGTACAGGACATATCCTTTACGGTGGAACCGGGTCAGATGGTGGCGCTGGTGGGGCTCAGTGGCGCCGGGAAATCCACCCTGATCAATCTGGTCATGCGGCTTTATGATCCGATTCAGGGACGTATTCTGCTGGATGGCCAGGACTTGCGTTCCCTGCAGCTGGAGTCATTGTCGGACTGCATCGGCATGGTGACGCAAGATGCCTATCTGTTCCATGATACGATCAGGGCCAATTTGCTGTATGCCAAGCCCGATGCGGCCCAGACCGAGTTGGAGCAGGCTTGTGCAGCGGCCCAAATTCACGATTTCATCCGATCCCTGCCGCAAGGCTACGACACCGTTGTGGGGGAACGTGGCTATCGGCTGAGTGGCGGTGAGAAGCAGCGCGTATCCATTGCCCGCGTTCTGCTAAAGGATCCCGTCATGCTGATTCTGGATGAAGCGACGTCCCACCTGGACTCGCAAAGCGAATCCCGGATCCAGCAAGTGCTGGACCCGTTATTCCAGCGATGTACCAGCCTGGTGATTGCCCATCGTCTTTCCACCGTACGCAACGCCGATGCCATCCTGGTTCTGGATCAGGGACGGATGGTAGAGTGGGGATCACACGCGGAACTGCTGTCCCAACAGGGCCTTTATTCCCATCTGCATGCCCTGCAATTTCGTGCCCGTTCCCGGACATAGGGCAGGAATCTGTCTTGGGAGTGCAACAAATCGCGCCGGAATCCGTCTTACATATAAATGATGGCAGTAGAATCTGGCGGACCGCAGTGTGGCCGCAAATGACAGTTCGGCTGTCTTGCCGCCTGTCCTTGACCGTCTCGCAGGTTCCGGCGACTGCTCCGTCTTCAAGATTGGTATGTATAATGTATAAAACCTTCTCTCCGTCACTCTGCTGAGTGATTGACGCATCGTAGCCCATGCAATGGGGTTTCACTGCCGGGGTATACCATGACAGCCAAATTCGCACGGCGACACCTGCCAATCCGTATCCTGTTATTGTTGGTCAGCAGCGTGCTGGCATTTCTCGTCATGCAGCAGGCACTGGCCCTGAGCCCCTCGGACACAACCGTTGCCGGACGGTTGCACATCGTCCAGAGCGGCGAGAATCTGGCGTCCATTGCCGAAGCCCACAGTTTTGACGAGACTGCGCTTCGCCGCCTCAACGGCATTGAGGAAGGGCAGACGGTTTGGGCAGGACAGCCGCTGCGGATGCCGCCTGCCATCACCGCCGCGCCTTCCCTGGCGGGCGCCAACAGTCTTCATCATGTGGCCAAAGGGGAGACCCTGCATTCCATCGCGGTGCAATACGGACTGCATCCGGTGGAACTGGCACATATGAACCGGATGTCGCCCAATGATGTGGTTTACGTAGGCAAGGAAATCCGTGTTCCCAGCGTGGACAACTGGGCCCGGCTACTGGACCAGGGGTACATGCAGCAGTTTCCCCGGCACGTAGTGCAGGAACACGAGACACCGGCCGCCATTGCCCAGCAGTTCGGGATTGCGGAAGAGGTTCTGCGCACCTTCAATGCGTTGACGCCCACGGAAATGCCTCTCCCGGGAAGTTTCCTCAACATCCCACCACGGGAGTTGCCCAGCGCCATCCAGACGAATTTCCTGACTCCCGCCAGCCTGGGCCAGTTGATCCGGCTGAAGGAACAGTGGGTGGAGATCGATCTGGGTACGCAGAAGGCTACGGCCTTTGAAGGGATGACGCCGATCCGGAAGATGGATATTTCGTCTGGCAAGGAAGATTCCCCCACCGTGACCGGGCTCTTCCGCATTTGGGCCAAGACGGCCACGCAGGACATGAGTCTGAGTGATCGAACGCCGGACGGCCATGATATGGACTTTGTCAGCAATGTGCCGTGGGTACAGTATTTCTATCGTGATTTTGCGATCCACGGTGCCTATTGGACGCTGACACCCGGCGCCCCCAGCAGTACGGGCAATATCCTGCTCAGTGAAACCGATGCCGAATGGCTTTACAACTGGACTACCCCCAACAGCAGTGCGCAGGGATTTGAAGCCGAAGCAGGCTGGGTATTGAGCGCTGCACCCGGTGCCGGCACCCTGTTCTTCGTGCATGATTGAACGGCCGGCTACTCCCCTGGTACCCTGAAGGGTTCCAGGGCCCCGCCTATCCCGCGCTTTTTCAGGTCCAGCCGCGCGCTTTCATGGCACGCGCTACCCGTGCCATGGCTACCGCGTGCGCGGCCAGACGCAGAGAAGAGACCTTTTTCTCCCGGGCTTGGGCCATGACCTCCTGCGTGGCGCGGGTCATGGCATCATCAAGGCGGGTGCGTACCTGTTGTTCGTGCCAGCGACGCATTTGGGCGTTCTGTACCTGTTCGAAGTAACTGGTGGTCACACCGCCCGCGTTGCACAGCAAATCCGGGATGACAAGGATGCCGCGGTCCAGCAGGGATCGCTCTGCTGTATCGGCAATGGGACAATTGGCCATCTCTGCCACCATGCCTGCTGACAGCTGCCCCTGATTCCCGGGATGTATGACGCCTTCCCGGGATGCCAATACCAGGAGGGGAACATCCAGGTCCAGCAGGTCGTCCGGGGACAGGGCTGTGCCCAGGGGGCAGTCCTGGAAGGAACCCGTGGTTTGCTTGAAACGGGATACAGCCTCATAGTCCAGTCCCTCGGGATGAAACAGACCGGTCCGGCTGTCGCACACGGCCACTACTTTGCCACCGAACATTGTCCCTGCCAGCTTGTGCGTGTGGCTGCCGACATTGCCATACCCATGAATGGCTATGGGTTGCCCCGGCAACTCCGGGCCGTAATGCGCGGCAACCTCCCGGATGACGGCCAGACCGCCGTAGGCGGTAGCTTCCAGACGACCGGGACTGCCGCCCAGTATGAGCGGCTTGCCTGTAATGACGCCGGGAGCATGCTGCCGGCGGATCTGCTCGAATTCATCCATCATCCAACCCATGATGGCCGGTCCGGTATACATGTCCGGCGCGGGGACATCCCTGTCCGGACCCCAAAGGCCGGCCAGTTCCCGGACGTAGGCACGACTCAAGCGTTGCAATTCGGCGGGAGACAGTTCCTGGGGATCGCAGGCGATACAGCCTTTGGCACCGCCCAGAGGAAGATCCAGCAGGGCGGTCTTCAGGGTCATGACGGCTGCCAGGGCACGCAGGGAATCCAGGGATTCACCGGCATGCAAGCGAATGCCGCCCTTGAAGGGCCCCCGGGCATCGTTCCACTGCACCCGATGTCCGGCAAATAACCCTGGACTGCCATCGTCGCGTTCAATGCGCAGCTGTACGCTGATTTCCCGGCGCGGACTGCACAGCAGGGCAAATTCGCTTTCGGACAACGGGACAAGCGCCTGGGCTTCTGCCATCTGGGCCAACAATGTATCCAGGGGAGACCGATCGCCTTGGGCGGGACAGACATGGGAATTCGGATACATTTCGCTTTCTCCTGTCAGACCATGGTTGCGTATACCAAATGTGCATAACACCTATACCAGGATCATGGCCAGGGGTGTATGTCGGCATACAGAATTGCGGCACCATCGTCGGCTCGGCGGTGCCTGAAGGACATCGCCACGGTCCGATCACGCATCCATGCAGCCTGATGTGCGCGGATTCCTTTATGCTACAATTGTAGCATAAAGGATGCACGATGCGTAGCCCCAGAGCAGTCAGGCAACAACCGCCGGGAACAACACCTGGTGGTCTCAAGTGCGTGCCAGACTGTGGATCAGGATATCCCCAGCCGTGCTACCCTGGCCACAAGGCTGGCCCTGTCTGTGCGGCGGGAATAACGAGCGCTTGTCCGCCCGGCCCCTGCATTATTCCTGGTCCGTACAACTCAGGACAAGAAGCGGGAAGTACGCCTGGGAAATGTGCAGGTTCGGCGCATGTACAAAGGGGTGCAGTGAGGCATGATGCGGTATCAGGAGATCCCGGACGGCGTTACCCAACGCGGGAATGTGAATGGTCTGCGTGGCAGGATCGTATTCCAGGATGGCTGCCTGGAAGTATTGGCGGATGACTCCCGGCCGGGAGGGAAGTCCCACGCGGGCTCCCGAGACCATGGTCGGATCGTCCGAATCCGGACGGGCATCGGTACGGGGATAGCCGAAGGATCGTGCCCCTCCATGCCGGGCGAAGAAATCGGCAAAACCGGTCCAGGTCCCATCGACCGCATAGTTGGAGACCTTGTGTGACCAGGGGCCCAGGACCTCGCCCGTGTGCGGGTTGAGAATATGGGGTTCCGAGTCCTGATCTTCCAGATCCCAAAGACCTGCTCCCAGGTAATCCCAGAGGAGGTGACGCTGCAACCACTCGGTTTTCCCCACGAAACGGAAACTCACGACACCCCGCTCGTAATACTGGGTGAGGACATTGTGTTCCAGCACCACCACTTCGGAGGTGGGATAGCCCCAGCGGGACAGTCCTCCCGTGGCGAGGAAGAAATCCTTGAAATTGATCGCAACTCTGGCTTCCCGCATGTCCAGAGCCAATTCCAGGTTCGGGATATTGTGACCGGAAGGGGTTCCTGGCGAGGTGACAATGTACAGATTGTCCGTAACGCGCAATGCACCAAGCTCAAAGACGGGTATCACGCATTCGCTCGGTGCGGGTGCCGCATGGAGAGAGGTATCGGTGGAAGTGGCAGCGGCAATGCTGGCTTCCAAATCGATGACATTGGAGTACAGGCGGCTGACGAAGCCTTGCGCATCCCTGTGGGTTGCCACGGCCCGGTACAGGCTACCGGGTTCTACCACCATGGGGATTTCGAATTGGGTATGGGTAGCCCTGAAGATGTTGCGCCAGTCCCTGGAGGCGTTGGACTTCAGTTGCCACCGGTAGGAGGTACTGTCAGGTTCAGTTCCCAGACCATCGGGGTCGTCCAGTTCCTCCAGCTGGAGGGTAAGGAGGATCCGCTCACGATCAATGCGCAGGGAACCGGTGGCGGGGCCATTGTCCGTGCGCTGGACGGTGACAGTTACGGTGTCCGTGGTGGCCAGGCCGGCGGTATCGGTTACCACCAGGGCGAAATCAAGTGCGATGTCCTCCCGGTCCTGTGCCAGGTCCACGGCG
The DNA here is from genome assembly GCA_963664185.2 of Caldilineaceae bacterium. Taxonomy (GTDB): domain Bacteria; phylum Chloroflexota; class Anaerolineae; order Caldilineales; family Caldilineaceae; genus Bin34. Next base: position 13,064 of record CAXXOQ010000181.1, read on the forward strand.
GTATCGAAGGTGGGGGTGTCCGTGTCGGCCTGGTGGAGGGTGATGCTGTCCGGGCCGGTCCAGTGCCAGGTCAGAACCTCATCCCGATCGGGGTCGGCACTGTCTCGGGCGTCCAGGGTGACCGTCACGCCCTCGGGCACCGTCTGGTCTTCACCGGCATGGGCCATGGGCGCTTCGTTGACATCCGGGATGTAGACCATGACCGGAACGGCATGGACGGCCAAGCCATCTGAAACCTCCACGGTCAGGCGATACTGATAGCGGGCTTCGTGGTTGAGCACATCACGGGCGACCGTAAGGGCGCCGGTATCGCGGTCCATGGCGAACGCCTGGCCGAAATTGCCCCGGGCAATGCGGTACTGGAGGGGGTCCCGGTTGAAGTCGGCGGCTTCAACCGCAATCGCCGGAGTGTGGGGTGGGGAGTTCTCGGGTATGGCAAGGGTGTAGCTGTCTTGCAGGAAGCGTGGCGGCACATTCCCCATGGTGATATGGTTAGCGGATACGAGGGCAGAGGGAAAGCCCTGAGCGTCGGTATGCAGGACCACGGCCTGGAACTGGACTGGGGCGGCCGGTACCAGCCGGAATAGTAAATTGGTTGCCGGAGGCGTCGGGAATATTGGTCCAGGGACTGTCAGCATCTGGCCGGCGCTGCCACTGGTAGAAGGTACTGTCCGCCGCGGTGCCCACGCCGTCAGGATCGGTCAGGGGAGAAACCTCCAGAGTCAGCTGGGTTGTGTCGCGGTGAATGATGGCGGAACCGGCTACCTTACCGTTATCGATCTTGTGTACGGTGACCGTAACGGTATCGCTATCCATCAGGCCCTGGGCATCGGTGGCTTCGAGAACAAAGGCCAGGTCCAGCGTGTCGCCGGTGGAGACCAGATTGTCCGTGACCGTGAAACTGGGCTGTGGGGTATCGGCCTGCCGGAGCGTGATGCCCACAGGGGCAATCCAGTGCCAGGAGAGCGTATCCTCTGCGTCGACATCGAAACTGGCGGAGCCGTCAAGGGTAATGCTGTCGCCTTCCTGGACACTTTGGGAGAGGCCTGCCACGGCACGCGGGGCTTCGTTCAGATCGGTGACGGTGACGGTCAGGGGCACGGTGATGGCGACAGTGTTGTCCGTGACCTCCACCGTGAGCTCATAGGTATCACGGCTCTCATGGTCCAGGCGGGGATGGTGCACGGACAGGGCACCCGT
>CAXXOQ010000182.1:0-2046 GCA_963664185.2 Caldilineaceae bacterium
TTTCAACTTGCCCAAGTCCTTGCCGCGCCTTAAGTCTCCTTGCCTCTTTCTTGAATCCACGGGCCCAAACAGGCATCAACTATTCGGGCACAGACCGCTCAGAGACCAAGATCCCGGAACAGGTCGTCCAACGAGTCGGAACGTATCCCCCTGCCCTGTTCCAATTCCCTGATGGCTTCCCGCGTGGCATCATTCGGTACCTTGAGTGCCGACAAGCACGGTTCAGAGCCATGCCTTGGCCCTTCGGGTGCACCGCGTGCCCGCCGAAATCTCACGACCGGCACCTGCCGCAGTGAACTGTGCTTCCGGAGGGGCACCATGCCCCTTGATCTGATTCTGGAACCGGCACTGAGCCGCGCGACCGTTGCATTCATGAATGCGACACCTCCCCATGCAGTATCACAGGTGTATCACGACAGTTCAAGTTGGCAGGTCCAAAGGACATGGAATCGGTGCTGTGGCGCGCAAAGGGCTGGAAACTGGATGTGATCATGGCGGCGCGGCCTCCGGGCTCGGGGCCATCAGGCACGCACATGGGTAACGGTTTGGAAGAAACAGCGCGCGCCGGCCACAACCTGGCAGCCTGAGGCAATGCGCACGCGGGGTTTCAGCCACCCGAAACAGCCTTCCAAGCAGTTTGGTTTGGCACTCAAGGTGCATCACGGGTACACCAAGCACGGTTGGTAGTCCAGCCATGCGCCTCCCAGGAGCGCGCTGTAGGCCCACTTATGCCTGGTTCTGTGGCTCCATTGCTGCGTATCGGCTGCACCTTCATCCGGCCCACACCGAAGAACGTCAACACGCAAAGCTTGGCATGCCCTTCAGAGCGTCCTCGATCAGGATCAGAGCCCGTTGAACTTCGTCCCGGGTGGTAAACCTACTCAGGCCAAACCGAATTGAACTCTCTGCATCCTTGGCGGACAGGCCGATCGCCCGCAGAACATGGGAGGGCTCTGGGACCCCGGTGGTGCAGGCGGAACCAGTGGATACCCCCAGATTGGGCTGCAGACGCCCCAGCAGGACATCTGCCTCGCAGCCGGGCAAGCACACGTTCAGGTTGCTTGGATGCCTTGGCTGACGTGCCCCGTTCAACCTGACTTGCGGAAACAGCGTCCGCAGTCCTTCCCATAAGAGATCGCGCAGTTCCGCAATCCGCGCCCGTTCCTGCCTTGGCTGCTCGGCAATCAATGTACATGCTCTACCGAATCCAACACACAGAGCCGGAGACAGGGTCCCGGACCGAATGCCTCGCTCCTGGCCGCCGCCGAAGATTACAGGGTGAAGACGGTGAAGAATGTCCTGTCTTGCATACAGCGCACCGATGCCGATGGGACCGTACATCTTGTGCGCCGACAGCGACAGCAGGTCGATGTTGTGTTTCCAAACGTCCAGGTCAACGGCTGCCGGAGCCTGAGCTGCATCGCAATGCAGCCAAACATCGTGTTCCGCACACAGTGCCCCAACCTCTTCGATCGGCTGGATTGTGCCAATTTCGTTGTTGACCGCCATCACCGAAACCAGAGCTGTGCTGTCCGTCAACAACTCCTGAAGACGGTCAAGACAGATCATCCCGTCGCCTGCCACAGGAAGCATGTCGACGGTCCATCCCCTTCGACGCAGGGCGGTCGCGGATTCAAGCACGCACTTGTGTTCGATCGCACTGATGACGATACGTGAATGAGTGTCGCGGCGGGCTCCGGCCGCACCCAGCAGGGCAAGGTTGTTGGCTTCCGTGGCACCGGAGGTGAATACGACCTCACTCGCATCGGACCCTATCAGCGAGGCCACTGTCTCCCTGGCGGTTTCCACCGCCTCGTGGGCTCGCCACCCGAACCAATGTTCGGACGAGTGGGGATTGCCATGCATCTCGGACCACCAGGGCTGCATGGCCGCCAGGACGGCAGGATCCAAAGGCGTGCTTGCGTGCGAGTCGAGATAAATGGGAGGACCAGACATGGCAATCCTGTTACAGCCGAGACAGACGCCAACAACCTGCAACCCCGTACCGATCTCCATTGGTCGGCAGGGATGGTGCTGCAAGCCCGA
>CAXXOQ010000183.1:0-17127 GCA_963664185.2 Caldilineaceae bacterium
GGCTCAATGCGAGGTGTCCTGTTGTGGGGAGCAGGGAATCGAACCCTGTACCTTCACCGTGTTAAGGTGCCGCTCTACCGGTGAGCTTCTCCCCGTGGAACAGTGCATTGTACACCAACCTGCGTTGGGAACGCTGTCGCAACCCCCGCTGCCTTCGTTTTGCCGGGACTTCTGGCAGGTAGGCATCTAGAGCCGCCCTGGCGCCAATCAGGCAGTTGGGGAATGGCATCCAGGTTGTTGGGGCTTCGATGTCGCTGACGACAGGTTTGCTAGCCAGCGGTCCAGTTGGTCGTTCAAATCTTGGGCAATGGCGTCAAAATCCTGTTGCAGAAACTGGTCGTATAGGTGCAGGTTGGCATTGGCGGGGTGCTTGGGCTTCTGCCATCGACCAGCATTCAATTCGAATTCGACCCTGGTTACAGCCCGTTCCAATGTGTCAGCGTACGAAAGCGGCTTTCCGTTTTCAAGGATACTGAACCATTGTGGTCGTAGTCCAGTATCCTTGCTGTTCAAGACACTGTCCCTATGGTTGATATGGATTTCCATGCATGTCTGGTGTGTCGGAGCCTCCACATCTGTACGTTCAAACCTAAGACCAGATTCAGTGCGGGTAACGGTAATTTCGGCGTCGCGGTGGCCAGGCGGGGTGTAGCGTACGCTGTTGCTTGGTCTTTTGGACATGATGCTGATTCTTACTTGAAAGTGACATCCTACATTACTTGATTGGAACTGTCCAGGCACTCCCTGTTTGGTCGGTCCGGGAGTGCCGGGGCCGGTTGTGCCCACATGGAATCGGCCCTCGCCATGGTCCGCATTCCGTCCATCTCCGAGCATTTGGCCGTCGGGGTTGCTGCCCCTGGTGGGCAAGAGTGGTGGTCTGCACAAATTCTGAGGTCCAAGTCTGGCCGATCCAACGCAGGTGCGGAATGTTGGCAGGTTGTTGTGAATGGAACTGGGCTGGCGACCCGAAGATGCTGGCACGCCCTCTCGTTCTTGATTGAAAGTCAGTGTAGTGAACTTGAATCAAGGGCTTGCGCAGTTGAGACAATACCCAGGCCAAAACCCCTGCCTGCTATAGGGTTCCTGGCGAGTATGGTTTCTGTGTGTCACTTTCATCTATCCCCGTAGGCATGTCGCAGATGCTTCTCCAGTCCGAGGGTGTCTTTACAATATCCTGCATGCACTCCCAGTAATCGTCGGGGGCTCCCTCTGTTCCCCAGTGCGTTTCCAGTTCCCTGCGTTCCACTTCGGACAGTACATTGCCTAGCAAGAATGGGATCATACGCAGGGCTGCTGTTGTTTGGGCTTCTTCCCGGCCAAGTGACATCATGGGGCACCGGAGGAGTCCAAACCCGGATGCCTCTTGCGCCGAATGTAAATCTCTGGGCTTTACCGACATGTTTGATGCGGTGGACTGTTAGAGCAGAACCCCACCACCCCTATCCACTCGCGTAGATTCCTGCTCATCTGCCAGCGACCATGTGGACAGCATCCGTTGTAGGTCACGCAGAGTCTGGTCGAACATTGGCACTAGGGATGGGTCTTGATGTGGGCGCATCAGTTTGCTGTATTGGGCGAAGCAGGCCCGTTTTTCGGAGTCCGCACCCCACTCCTGCAACCCTGCCTGCAACTCGGACCGCTTTGTGGCTGGTATTGCCTGTGCGATGGTTTCAGATTGGGCTGGAGCCATCAGGATCATGCGCAGTTCCGCAAGATCCTGCACATGCCGCATGACTGATACAGGCGGACCACCGCGCTTGTTACCACTGATACGCTGCCCCTGCAAAAAACCATGAAGGTTCTCTAGCTTGCCTATGGCTATGTGCTCTGGTGCCACACAGGGCCAATCTTCGGCCACTACAGCGTCTGTGAACTCCAATACGTTGGGCAGAGCCAGTAGTGGATGGGACTGGAGTGGCAGTCGTTCATGTGGAGCGCGGAACGTCAAGTCGAAGCGCAGAGTCCACGGCTGGTCGGCGTGGCGCAGGTCCGGAGCCGTTAGGGGGCGTGCTGTATCCTCCAGGTCTTTCGTGAATTGAGACGAATACGCTAGGGAAGCGTGCTGGGTAAACCGTCCCTGACCATCGCGCCCGGGATTGAACCTGGTTTCTCGCTGGTCTATGGCTCCGCCTGCCATCTCGGGTGCTACCCATACCTCTAGGTAGGCTAGAAAATCGTTCCACACAGCCTGCTTGGTTTCCAGCGTCACGGGCCCTGGATTCTGCGGGTAGACATGGATGTCGACATCTTCTGAAAAGCGTGTAATGGTTCGGTAGCCTTTGGCAAGGGCTGTACCTCCAGTTAATGCAATGTCACACCCCGGCGGCCGCCAGTCTTGCAGCAAGTGCAGGACATGGTTGACCTTGAGGTCCTTTTCCAATCGGATCGGATTGATCTGGGCCGCATGGGCAGCAGTGCGGAACGCCGCCGCATCCAAAACCTCGAAGGGGGTGGCAAACTCAGCCAGGGACTGTTCCATGAATACATCCTTGTGTTCTGTGAAAAATTCTCGGTTGGCCCAGCGCAGGTGCAGGGACACGGGTTGATCTACTCCAATGAGCCGATCCTCCGGCACCCCCCACACGCCTACAGGCGGAGCACTGTCAAGCCCACCCATCCCGTTCTCAGCGAGCCACTGCGAAGCCTGGGATGTTTCCCGATCCGCCATGCTCGGTACTTCGTTTACCCCCATGCGCTCTAGCAGGCGCACTGCCATGTGACGCATGTAGGCGGGTGGCACAAAGCGGTCCGCGGCGTGGTCACGGACCTGGCGTACCAAGGGGAACCAAAGGTCCGGGGCGGGGGAGCCGACCAGGTGGGCTTGCTGCAGGTTCTCGAGGGCCAAGCGCACGAGGTCGAGCGCACCCAGGGATGCCATATCCTGCAGGCGGAAGAGCTGGTCAACGGGTTCATGCGCACGCATGAAGGCCAGCACACGTGCCGGTAGCGTGTCGGGGTCGGCAATTACCGGGTGGTGTACGAGGGGGTCTTCAACGTACATGGCGGGATTGTACACGAAGTCAGCAGCGAATACCTTGTTATAGACGGTGTGGATTCCTATCTTGCACAAGGAATCCCTGTGAGATTCCATCAGGGTAGTTTCTGTTCCTGTTCTGGGAGCAATGCGGTACAGCCTCTACTCCACCCCGGCCCCCACGGCAGCTGGCTCAACCTAGCCGAGTGCGAACCGGACGTCCTGGCCCGCCATGCCTGAATCGCCGCTTCCCCGAATTATACCCACCCCCTTACGCCTTTCCCGATGGCGTGTGGACAAGGAATCCAGTGGCCGCAGGGCTGGCGTATTTCGTTTCAACCGAGGTTCAGATTCCCAGTTGATGGGGAATGGGTAAGAGGTTCTCAATCCCTGGCATTCTGTATCCGCAGGTCTGGGTACTTCCACTCCAGCATCTTCCGGTCGGCCGTAACCAGTTCGAGGTCGTGATGCAGGGCTGTGGCCATGATGATCCGGTCGACCGGGTCGTTCTCCTCCCAATCCAGATCCAGTGCCCGAAACAGAATGGTGCTGTCAGTTGCGAATTCCTTCACGCCTTTTGCCAGGAAACCGTTCCACCACTGGGCAACAGTCATGCCGTTCGGAAGCTGGTAACGTCCCCGTTTCACAAGATAGCCGACATCCCAAACAGTACCGGACGACAGGGCCACGCTGTTTGTCTCAAGAGCTTTCTGCACCTTCTTGTAGGCTGCATTACCGATTTTCTGATTGTCGGTGGACAGCCAGATGGCCACATGTGTATCCAGCAGGATCATGCAGTTACTCCCCGTCACCAGCGAAGTACTCGTCTGCGCTGGCCGGTGGAGAGATGATGTCTCCGTGTATTTTCGCCAGGCCCTTGTACATTCCGATCAGGGGGTGGAGCCCTTCAACCTCCTTCTGTTCATGCTGCGTGTCCTGACGGTCCTGATCCGATGACTTGATCGAGTCAGGTTGAGGTGGTAGCTCACGGTCTGTTTCCAGAGGGTGGGATGAGTGTGGTGTTGACATGATCTTTGAGTATCTCTCTGCTTCTTACGGTGGTTAGTAGACAACCGGCACGCCATCGTGCATGGCAGGGAAATGGTACTGTGTGATGCACTCGCTACCTGGAAACTCGTCACTGTCCAGCAGCACCAAGGCCAACCTTCCGGGTCCACTGTATGGAAGGTACCCCGCTTTCCCTTCGTGTGTCCTGACGGCCATGTGAGCCAGTTCTTCCAACCAGCAGGCATACGGGACTTGCCGTGCTGAACTATGCACGCGCCAGTTGTTGTCGCTGTCCACTTCGGCTAGCCACCATTGGCCTTTCCACCACAGGCGCATTTTGAAAGGCGGGAGTTCGTAATCGTCCAAACCGGACAGTTCAAACGGACTGAACAGTGCTGGTTGCCACGGCTGTAGGGTGGGACATGGTACATGTCGCGGGTGCCGTCTGCGGCGGTTTACCAACATGGACTCGGATGCAAGGTCTGGAATCAAAAGCCCGAAGGCTGTGTACCTCCGGGCTTCCTTTGCGTTTGTCAAAGGTGCCGACTAGCAACAATCTGGCAGTTCGGGTAGTTCACCCAGGTTGTCAGATTCGATGCCGTTGGCAACCGTGCGGAGCTGACCGTTAGCAGTAGCGATGATCTCAGCCTTTTGGCCGTTCTTGTCTTCGGTGAAGTAGGCGTTGGTCTTGCTGTTGATGTCCGCTACAGCGTCTTCCTCCGGCACATACCAGTAGAGGCCAACAACCTGCCCTTTGGCATCTTTCTTGACGTGTGTGACGATACGGGTAGCCATGTGTCCCTCCTTACAGGACTTCAGGTAGAATATGGAATCCTACCTGATGAACGGTCAGAACACCAAAATCCCAAGTTGTTCGAGATGGGAGGAATACTGGTTGGAATCCGAAAACGGAGAACCCCGGGATGGTTGGGGTTGATTCCAAAACCAGGCAGATTGTCCAGGATGTCGTCGGCGTTGGTGTTACCTTTCGTCCGCATGTGTTTGCCTACTGCGGTACGGGCAGAGGGTCCCGTCGTCGTCCGCTGCTTTCACCTGTCTAGCCGGATGTCGTATGCTTGCATATGCTCCTCCCAAGTCCCATTGTGATGGTGGTCCCACCAGTTGGGACGGGTCCCGAACAGAGTGCAGAGAGCCGTAATGCGTTGTTGCCCATCCACGATCCACAACTTTTGTGATGTCCGTCCGTCCGCCCCCCGTTGACGAGCAACATCTGAGTTCCATGCTAGCAGGTTGCCTACAGGAAACTTGCGGGTGAGGGAATCTGCCAAGTCGCAGACCTGACGACGCTTCCAAACGAAACCGCGCTGGAACTCGGGTACTGCAAAGTCGCCGCGCTGGGCGGCCCGTACAAGGGCGGCTATGTCTGTTTGTGAATGGTTCAAGGTGATCTTCCTTGTGTGGATGAATGTTGCGGGAACACCCGGCAGGTCCCGTCCGGTAGAGGAAGTTGAGCGTCCGTCGCAAACTACCCTTCCAGATCCATGATCCAGCGTGCGGTCGGATAGGGGCCTGTGGGCTGGCCGTAGATGGGGCCGCCGCCGCCAAAGAATGTTTTGTTGGTGTAGTGCGTCTGTTTCCACCACCATGCCTGCGCACCAATCGTTGCGCAGAACGAGACCCGATCTCCGATCTCCTTGCCTGCCAGCGGCACGGGACGGGAGACCTCATCCCCTTTGTCGGCCGTTTCTTTGAGTATCAGATCATACAGACCGGCCGTCATGACCAGCAACTCGCCGTCGTCGAGTTCGATGAACTTTCCGCTCGTAGGCCCGCCCCTGATTGACCTGAACGACCCGAATGTGCCGGGTCCGGCAACAGGGTTGGACACGAGAGTGCCGCTATAGCGTTGGATCCGCTTGCCTGCAACATTCGTGGGTTCCGATGCGCACTGGGCCGCCACATCCGTGAGGGTATTCCTGCCCAGGCGCGCCCCTTGTTCACGGTCCATCCAAAGTAGACTGCCGAACAACAACCCGATGGCCAGGACGAAACTTATGCTTGTGGTGAACAGCAGAGAGTTGAACATGGTGATCCTCCAGTGGTTGGTTATTCGTTGTCCGCCGCATACTGCCCGTACCCCAGTCCGCGTACATGCGGTTCCTGGTGGAGCAGCACGCTCAGGTGTTCAAGCGAGGACTTCTCCCAGCCCAAGGCTTCGGCCACCGCCTCGTCCCACAGCCGCCGGACCTCGCACTCGCCGTCGCGGTACTGTGGCACCTCCGTGTGGCGGGTGCGTTCCCAGCAGGCGGCGAGGATGGCGCAGGTGCGTTCATCCTTGAGGTCGGGCAGCTTGAGCGATGCGCCCAGTTCGGCACTGTAGGAAGGGAAATCAAGGGTCTTGCCGGGGGTCCGCATGAGTTGCAGGCGCCCCAGGGTCGAGTTGATGCACACGGACGCGGCCCGGGCCTCGGTCTGGGAGAAACCCGCAACGGGCATCCAGCCGTTGCCCACATGGGGTTCGGCAACGGCCACCGCCGAAAGACGGGCGGTGTTGGTGCGCAGTCCCGCCGTGATCAGCAGGTGGCCTGCCTTGTCCAACATTCCGTTTACAGCCCGTTCGGTGTCGAAACCGGGCTCTCCGCGTTTCTTGGGTGCCCAGTACTCGTCCGGCACGCCCTCGATGGTGTATTGGCCCTTCGCCCCCTTGGACTTGAGGATCGGGATGGCCCCTGCCTCGCGGCCGCCAGCTGCGCGCTCGAACGAGCCGCGCAGCTGTTGGCCGGTCGCGTATACGCGACCGGCCAACAGCTCGATGTCAACCAAGTTAGGAAGCCAGACAATTGCATAGGCGGCCTCAGCCAGTTCCCGTGAACGGAACACCCCGGCCGTCCAGTCGCCTTCTTCCATGCGGTTGGCGGGCCATTCTGTAATGCCGCCCCAGCCGTGCGGGATCACGGCCTGCCCGATGCCTTGTGCAAGGGCGGAGAACATCTCGCCCACTTCGGCCTCGTCCATCGGGAAGCGATCCAGGTTGATGAAGCGCGTGGGCGGCTTGGGGCCTTCGTGGCGACAGGCTACGATGATGCTTTCGTTGATGTTGGTTTGCTGACTCAGGTTGATGTTGCCGGGCTGGTGGCAGGTGAGGATCGTGTGGATGTGGAAGCGGCGGGCCAGGGCCTTGCGTTTGGCCAAAGCGGACGGCGCACAGAGGGAAACGGTTGGGGCTATCAGAACCACCACACCGTTTGCCGGATCCAACAAGCGATCCGCCAAAGCCGTAAACATGGGCTCCAGCGCATTCTTGTCAACGAACTGGGCAAACTCCGGATGGTTGTCGACCAACCCCTGTTCCAGTCCATCCACCCGGGCCGCCAATCTTCTCTTCACATTGTAGGGGTACTTCTCCCCCATGCTGCCCCGGTTGGTGAACGGCGGGTTCATGACGACAATCCGGGCTCCCTGCACGCCCTCCACCGCGTCCTCGAGTTCCGCGTTGTCGTGCAGCATCTGATCCTCGGTTTGCGACCGGATGCGTTCGTCGTCCAGATCCAGCTCCGAGGGCCGCGGCACAATCGCCTTCTGCCCCAGCAGTTCCAGCGTGCCGGCCGCCACGGAACCGGACTTGCCCTGGGGCCCGTAGGGCATCAGGTGCAGGCCCATGCGGCGGTACTGCACGTCGCGGTTGCCGGCGGTCAGCTGGGCGGCGGCCAGCTGGAGGGAGATCGGGTTGACGTCCAGGCCCTTGAGTACATCCTCAACGGCCGTCTTTTGCAGAAGTGCCAATTTCTGCCGGTTGGCTCCTTGGTTCTTGGCCCGTCGCTTCATTTCCGTCAGCATGGCGGCCAGCAGTGTGCCGCTGCCACAGGCGAGGTCCACGGTCTTGTATGCGCGCCAGACATCCGGGTCTGTCCAGTCGGTTTCAAGGTTGCCGCTGGTGTACTCGGCCTGCCATTTGGCCTCCTCGGCGGCGTCCAGGGTTAGGCGGGCGGCCATCATGGCTGCTACGGGCCGTGTGAAAAAGGCACCGTCGGATGCCTGGTTGCCCATGACCCGGTTGAACAGGGCTCCGGCATGGTCAGCTCCCATGTCCGCATAGGTTTCGGCCAGGCGGGATGCTTCGGTGGCCAGATGGCGCAGGGCCTTTTCCACGCCTGCTACGCGTCCAGTGTCCACCATTGCGTAGATGGCTTCGGTGGCTGGCACCATGACGGGCTGGAAGTCCCAACGGGTGATGCGTTCCCATTCCCGGATGAGGCGGTCCACAATGCGCGGCGAAGCCTTGACTGTCTCCAAGTCTGAAATCTTTGCCAGCCACTTTCCGTGGGCAATCCTCTGGTGCAGCATTGCGGCATTCATGATCAGCAGACTGGCGATGGTGCATCCGTCTGCCTGCTGAGCACGCTTCTTGGGGTCCAAGTTGTCGAGGGTGAAGTGCCGGTCCAGTACCGCGGCCATGCCGTCTTCTCGCAGGTGCCGTGCGGACTCCATCACTGCACCTTCCAGCAGGTTGAGATCCCGAAGTACGCGATTCGAAGTCAACCCTGATCGTTCTAACAGGTTCAGACGGATGACTTCTCCGTACTCCTTCATGCTGTCCAGCAGGGCCAGAGGTGCATCCAAGACTTTGGGGTCTTTGTCTTTCTTGCGCTTGCAACGGCGCACTCTGGTTCCGGTACCTTTGTTGATCATGTCCCGAACGCGTGTTTTGCACTTGTCGAGGTTGACGATGCCGCGGGTGCCATCGGATGACCGTTTGTTGCGTACCACGTCGTTGCGACGGATTTCCACATTGCCGTCAGGGTGCCGCTTGGCCGTCACAATCTGGGTGTGTTCCAATGGGCGTTCCTTGGCTGTTGGTTCCTTTGAATCGCCCGTGTGGAACAGCCCCTGTTCGTCTGATGCCAATTCGGCCATCTGTGCTTCATCAACGATTTTGGGATCCACCGGGTCCGATAGGTTCGAGAACTCTTGCTTCAGTGTGGACTTCCCTTTGGCCATCTTTTCAATGGCCGCCTCAACGGTTCCGGGTGGTCCCACATGTTCCCTGTACTGAATGCGTTGGGTATTGGCATTAGCAAAAGCCACAATGGTTCGTACTGCGGCGGGAGGTTTGGGCATGTACAACTTGAGCAGTTCGCCCAGGTTGTCCTCAATGCGCTGATCATGGGCCCGCAGAGCCAAGAGGATATCTCCAAGCTCCTTCCATCCGTCGTCCGGACTGGAATGACTAAGCCATGTTTCGGGGTCTGCATCGGGTGGGATTACAACCGGGCAAATGATGTAGCCCATGTCCTTGCCAGGTGCTGTGCGCATGGCGCGTCCCACGGCCTGCACCACATCAATGGGTGACTTCCGCGGTTCCAGGAAAGCGACCGCGGAGAGGGGGTGATGGCGAATCAGTGCCTTCCCCGAAGATGCCGACATTGAGGATGCCGAAAGGCTTCTCCACAGTGCCGGTGGACAACTTGCGCTTGGCCGCATCGCGTTCGACAACCTTGCTGGAGGCATCCAGGTGTTCGAGCGTGTATGTGGATGCCGTCTCGTCCGGGCGGTGTTGTGCCAAGCGTTCCTGGACGTACTCCTGGACGGGTTTCAGTTGCAGGTCGTTGGCCATGCGCTTCGACTTGGCCACCGTGTTCATGAATGCAATGCAGGAGCGCAGGTTGACTTCCTGTCCCTTGTCTGTGGGGATGGCGCCACCCATGGCCAAGGCCAGTGCCAGGCCCCTGAGATAACCGGTCGTGGACAGGCCCCTCACCTTCTTGCTGCCTTCGGCACGTGCCAGATCGTTGGCCAACCGGTTGGCATCATCACCCTGCACTCCCACGGCAATGATGCGGTAGTCGGCCAGCCATCCGTTCTCCACGGCTTCCACGTATGACTTGCGGTACAACTCGACACCGAACACAGTCTCATCGTCCATGGAACGGACATACCACTCGGTTGTTTGGGCCTTCTTCGTGCTGGCGGTGTCGTAGATGCGCGGTGTGGCTGTCTGGTAGATGCGGAAAGTGGCGGGGAAAGCCGCTTGGTCATGGCACAGGGTGAAGTCCCGGATGCGCTGTTCGGCTTCATCGGTCGCCTGTGTTGACTTGCGGGTGCGCTTGCGGCGCAGACCGGCCGTGCGGTGGGCCTCGTCGCACACAAGCACCTGAACACCCTTTCCGGTCTTGGCGATCCCGTCGGCGAGGGCGCGTCCGCTCTGGTATGTGCCGAAAACCACGCTGAGGCAGTCCTGGCTCTGGCCTTTCACAATCCAGTCCGCAATCTCTTGCGGGTTTGTGGTGACAGTGCCCTGTACGGCCGAAGCCGGTGTCAGGCTGTTGTCCAGCGTCGGGTCCGTGGCCGTGTTGCGGGCCGCCGTGCCTTCCTTCTTCGGGTCATAGGCGGCCGTCTGATCCGAACACACAGCCATTGCCCGGATGGGCCGGGTGGCGTGGGACAGGTACTCCCGGCGGATCTGTGCGACCAGCGCAATCGACGGGCACAGCACCACGGATACTTCGCCGGGCTCCGTCAGTTCCTCTACGACGCGCAGGGAAATGCGTGTCTTGCCGGTGCCGCAAGGGAGAATGATCTTGCCCCTGGCTTGCCCGGCAGGCAGACCGCCGCTGTCCGTTTCTACATGTTCGTTCAGGATGCGGACCGCGGTTTGCACAGCCTCGTCCTGCATGGCCTGCTTTGAAACCAGGGAACCCACGTGAACCTCCTGGTGTCTGTCGCCCTCGGGGCTCCGCAGCATGTCGATGCTTTTCTGCAAGACATTGGCCATGTTGATGGATGTCAAGGAATGGCCGGTCAAAGCCCCACTCCGTTGAATGGTGGAAGCCAGGGGCACGTCTCCGTTGACCACAATCCAGCGTTCGGACCACTGGGTGCCGCTGGCCGCATGCGCGAAGCTGTCGACCTCGCCCTTGTTCACCTGTTGGGGGGTGCCTTCCTCTGGGATGTGGTGGGCCTTGCATTGGATGGCGATCAGGCCCCCGTCATTGCGGATACCCACTGCGTCGATGCCCAGATCCTGCCGCGAGCTGCCCGGGAAATGCTGCTCGCGATCCGGCCAGTCGGCCCAGGCGTGGCATTCGGCGATGTCCCATTCGGGGATCAAGGGCGCGCTTTCCACCACCAATGTCTCGAACCAGCGGCCATCCGAGGGGGTTTGGCTGTGGTCCTGCAGGGTGGATTGGATCTGCTCCAGCTTGTGCTGTTGGTTCATTGTGGCGTTGCCTTTGTGGTAGGGGGAAGTAAGACTGATTTGCCTGATGGGGGATGTGTTCAACAGTGGGTGGGACAGGCTACGACCCAAACGACACCCGCAGGCAGGCGTTGTCGTGGTCCCAGGTGAACTGCTCAATGAAGATATGGTCGCCCGGTCGTCGCCAGCGCGTGATGGCGGCCAGTACACCTTCACCTGCCGTTTCCTGGACAATGTGGCCGTCCCGGACCTCCACGCGCGGTTCGTTCTGGAGGAGGTCGGCTTCCTTGCCTTGGCCAAAGTCGATGGAGGTTTGTGTTTCCCTGGCAATGTGGTGTCCGTCTGGGCAGCCGTCCGGAGCCGCCAGTGAGTCGATGGACCAGCACAGGACATCCCATGGCTTGCCCGGCTCTTCGGGTTTCCAGGCCGTCCCTCGAAGATCCACTTCCAGCCCGGCGTCGGTGGCCTGTGCGTTCAGCCAGGCATGCACTTCCTCCTGTGCGGACGCGTGACGCTTCTGGGCAGCGATGGTGTCTGCGTGTTCTTGTTCAAATGCCTCGCGGACCGTGTAGTCAATGCGATCCGCCAGCCGGGCATGACAGGCCAACAGGTGACGGACATAGGCGTCGATGGCGTCTTCCAGGGATGCGTGGGGGCCCGGTTCGCTCAAGGGCATGAACTGGATGGAAAAACCCTGTGAATAGAAATAGGGAACGGACATGACCACCCACCACCCGTCCGCATGCGAGGTGACGGTCACGGGCGGCACATGGGTTTGGATGCACTCCCACGCCATCAGGGTCAGGAGTGGGGGGTGCGGGGAAAAGTCGTCTCCCGATGCCGCCTGCAAAAGGATGTGTTGTTGGGAACCATCGGGCAGTGCGACGGGAAGGCGTGCGCGCAGGATTTGGTCGGACTTGGGGCTTGTGGCCACATCCTGTCGCAGGTCGGAAAGGGGATTGCTCATGCGATTCACTCCGAACGGGAATGGGAAGAGGTTTCCTGTGAAGCAGCGTCCGTTTTGGTATCAATGCCCCATGTTTCACGTGCGACTTCCGCCCACAGTGAGAGGGGGGATTGTTCATCGGGCTTCTGGCTGTCCAAGGCATCCTGGCGTTCACGGCGCACGCGGCGAGCCTGCCTGCTGCGCTTGCGTTGTTTCGGTCGTCGTTTGCTCTGGGGCATGGTGTCTAGCCTCGTGGATGTGGGTGGGGTTGAGCCCCTGTCGGCCAAGTTGGCAGCCTACAGGGGCCTGAAGTTGTGTTTGCGCTGTGTGGGAATGGTGGTGCGCCCCTTCTGGTTGAGCTTGTGGCCAAGCCACACACAGGCCAGGAACAGCAGGAACAGAATGGCGATGGCCGGAATGAACATGAGGCCTCGATGTTGAATGCGCACCGTCAGGGACTGGAGTTAGCTTCTGGGCAGGCTGATGGACTCGAGGCGTTTGCCGTAGTCTCCGAACAGCAGGGCTCCCCGCATGGACTTGGTGCGTGATGTGCCGAGCCATCGGCGGATGCTGCGATTGGCTCGGGAAGCCTTGCTGTGTTGCAAAATTCCCTGCCGAAAGCCAATCTTGGGGGCGTTGAGGTTGATTTGCACGATCAGCCATTGGAGCGGATAGGGTCTGTCTTGCCGCGATGGGTGCCCCAGGCTGACACTCCTGTGTTCGGGGGAATCCGGAGTCCTGAACTTGCAAGTTGCCAGCGGAGGATCGTCGGGATGCAGTGGGTTCCGCAGGACGCATTCTCCGTCCGGGGCGATGCTCAGGGTTTCGCCGGATGGGGTTGACCAAGTGTCAATGCCTTCGGCCGCGGTCTTGTTCCATCCGAACTCCAACAGGTATTGCTGGACATCGGACAGGGTCTCGCAGGTAACCAGGGGCAGGAAACTCTCATTCATAGGCTTTTGTTCTCCTAGGTGGATGGTCAGGTTGTGGGATCAAATCGTCGTGGTGGCGGTCGGGTGCGCCATCTCAGGCCAGTTCCCCCGTACCGTACTTCAGGATGTGTTCCATGACAGCTTCGTGGGCCTCTTGCCGCGAGTCGCGCCTGTCAATGGTAAGACCGTCCAGGACAACCCAAAAGCCTTCGTCGATGTACCCGGGGCTTTCGGTTGCGTAGTGGTCGATGAGGCCCCGCACATGCCGGTTGATTACCACCTTTTCGTTGGTCGTGATGGTGTACGGGTTGAGGATGGGGACGAACAGTGCCTGCTCGGATGCTTCGTCACCGGCACGCGACTCCAGCAAAAAGCAACTGTTGTCGGTGTCCACAATGCAATGGAAGCCAGGCATTGTGCTTGGCCGGGCGGGAAGGGGATGCGGCGTGCCGTCCCCCGCCAGCCACGTGATGTCGGCGCAAACTGCGTCAATGGCTGCTTCTGCCGGAGGTTTGGATTCCGGTTCCGGGCACAGCCACACGGAAACACCCTCTCCCGCAGGCTGGCGGGACCATCCCCGTTCGCTCAGGGATGCTTCCAGTGCCGTCCTGTGACACACGCCGGTGTTCTTGTCGGTGCTGAACACGACATGGATGTTTGGTTCAAACTGAAACATGCGATGAGCTCCTGGCCTGTGGTGCGATGAACCTGTCATGGGGCATGGGATCAGCAAACAATGCGTTCTGTGGAAACGAGCTGGACCTTCTGGTCAGCGAACTGAATCTGGCAACGCAGGTCGAAACTGACCAACTGGTACTCGCGCTGAATGCGGCGGGCGCGCCTTTCGGCATCCACCTTGCGGGTAAACGACTCCTCTTCCTGTTCCGCCGGAGGGGTGGGGATGCCGACTGGTCTTTGCGCTTTCGGCAAGGTGGCGGCATGGTAGTGTATGACCAGCACCCAGATCGTGTTGCTCATGGTGTGCTTTGCTTGCCCGCAGTGAACTTCATGTCGCAATCATAACACACACCCTGTAATGATTGCAAGGTTCAAGCACCGGCGTTGGGCATTGGTGTTCGGGGCCGGTGGCGGCTGTGGCATAATCCATTCATGCCGGGACGGTGTTCTGTCCCCCTTTGAGGTTGTGCGTTGTTCCCGTGCGGATCATCAGTTTCCCACTCCGTGGTGCGTGATGCTTCAGCCTCCAGCCATTCCAGAAACAGCTGAACACAGCAAGTCTCGGGATCCGGACTTGGGGGAACGCATCGCCGGGCTCTTGCGGAATGCGGGTGAAGCCATCGTTGTGTTCGCACACAAGCGGGACAACCTCAGAATCCGCATTGTCAAGGATGAGGCCCCCCGCCAATCCGCGGGAAAGCATGCCCACCCTGGGGCACCTGCAGCTGTTGCCCAGTTGCATTGCACCCTTTGCCGAAACCACCATCAAGGTCGGGGAACACGGCGGCAGGTACGGGTGGGAAGAGGTTGATCGCATAGTGTCGCAGGCCACCCTCGCCGGGGGCAAAGGGTATGCCGTGTGGAATTTAGGGCACATGCCCGGTCCCCCGCCGCACATCCCCGACATGCGTTTTGCCCTGACGGAAAGAGCCACATCGCCGCTGGATGCGGACAGCTGGGGGCCCCTGCCCACCTTGGTCGGCTGTGTGACGGTGGATGCCGAGACCGCCCAGGCGTGCGTAAACCTGGAAGACGACATCGTTCACGAACTGCAACTGTTCGCCAACTATTGGAATGGACAGTGTTACATGGCCGTTCAAGAGAAGCAGACAACCATGGGCACGTGGGAACGCGACAGCGTGGGCTACGGCTACAGCGTGGACGAAGCCCTGGCCCTGGCGCAGCAGCAGGTTGCACAGACACCTGCGGAATGGGAAAAGTACGGGCGTTCCCTGGATTCGGTGCCTTGGCACCGTGATTTGGCTTTCTCCGTGTAGGCGAAAAGCCAGTTGGCAGCAATCGGAGGGTGGGGTCATGCAGCTCATCATGTACGGCGTGAACGAGCAGGGGGAAACCGTCGGCCTCTCTGTACTGACGGGCAAAGACAAGGAGGATGGAGACCAGCCTTTCTCCCTGTCCGGGCAGGTGTTGGAGCGCGCCCGAACCTATATGACTTCCCAGGCTGCCTCCGTGGCTGTTTCCTGGGAGGGCTGGACTTGGAGTGCGGGCTTGGATTTGGGGGGCGGCAGGGTTGTTTTGCTCTACCAGGTGGAATCCGACCCCCACGGTCGTTTGACCGTCACCCATTCCGAACCGGAATCCCGCTACTGTGTGAAGATGCGGGATTCGGACTGGTCCTGTTTGACCAACGCCTTGAGTGTGGAGAGTTTCTTTTTGGACAACCCCCATATGGCCGGAGCCCCCTTGGACAAAACCATCCTGGGACGGTTTGACTGGGTGGACCTGGCCCAGTTGAGCATGACCGGAGATGTGGACTTGCAGGAGTGGGTACACCCCTTGCATCCGATACCGCCACCCTGCCATCCCGAAACCGAATTTGGTCAGCACAGTCATGTTTGGCAGGGGCCCTACAACTCCGACCCTGAACACGACGAGTATGTTTGCATGCTTTGCGCCTGCGAGGTGCATATCCGGGATGTGGACGAATACGGTCGCAGCCGGTCGGGTACGGGGTTGCAGGAGTGGACCTACAAGCCCGCCACGGCCGAGTCCGAGGCGATGGCACAGGGATACCGCGAACAGGAATCCTGCGCCGATGTGGTCCATGAGTACATGGACAGTTTCCTGCGCTCGGGTACCGCACCCCTGAACTACAACTACCGCAACTACCTGGCCCGGTTGATAGGGCTGTTCAGTGTGTTGGGGAACAAGGAACTGCTGGCGTGCGCGTCCACGATGGTGAGTGCCGACACATCGATTGCGCTGGGCGACCGGCTGGCGGCATGGGGTGTGCTCATTGCCCAAGTGGCCCCTGCCGTTGATGCCAGATGGGTTGACGACGTTGATTACCGGGCACAGGACATGCTTTTGCAGAAGTACAGGGAGCTGGTTGTCGAACATGCCGACAATCCCATTGCAGTGTTGGACATGCCGTGTCCGGGCGGTGTGCGACCACTCCACGACAACCGGCAGGAGTTTTCCAGAGAGGCCCTGACAACCCGTTACAAGCTGGACATGGAGGCCCGGCAGGCCGCACTGGAAGCGCAAGAAGCGGCAGCGGCTGACGCAGGGGAAGTCGAATCCGGCGCTTGTACGGTTTCCGGGGCCCTCTAGGTTGACACGAGGTGGTCTTGCAGCGCGACCGGCACCCCATCCAGATCGAAATCCGATTGGGGTTTCCATTGTTCCGGGGATGCCGGGAAACAACAGGGATGGGCACCCAGTCCAAAAGGCGGTCCGCCCTCCAGCATCAGTACTTTCCCTGAACTGCTCACCAGGAAATCCGCAGTGAAACTGATCTCGTTGACATCCCAGCCCTCGGCTTGGCCCGGGAACTTGAGGGGCGGTTCCACGACCTCTATCAGTTGGCGCGTCATCCCACAGACATGTTGCACATTGTTGCGGACGGCATGCGTGAGGGGCAGGGGGCGTTGCGGGTAGTAGCTGGATACGCCTTGTATGCTTCCCTTGTGTACAAAGACCCGGTACTCGACCGGGTAGTTGTCAATCTTGAGGGCGTCAACCCACGGCCGTCGCCAAAGGGTTGTGGAACGGGCCGGGTATTCGTAGAGGATGTCCAGCAGACGCATGTCGTACATGGGCGCCTGCGTGAATTCAGGGGACCACTCTGGTTCCCCCTCGGCCAGGCTTGCTTTCACCTCTAGCGGTGCGCACATGTCCCAGCGCACCATTTGTCCGGACAAGGGCGTATTGGCCAGTATGTTTCGCAGGTTGGTGAGTTGCGGGTGGTTCGGTTCCACATCGTTGTGCAACAACACGTCCGTGTCGATGGTGGCCAAGTTGTAGGCCGGGATGTGGGGGATGTCGGCCTTCCGGCACAGATTCAGCCAGTCTCCCAGGGACACCACGTTGAAGCCCACGCGATCCAGCCACATCTCCCTGGGATCGTCTCCGCTCAGGGTTTCCTCCACATCCAGGGCCATGATCTCGGCTATGTTTGGGAGGGGATCGT
>CAXXOQ010000184.1:0-3038 GCA_963664185.2 Caldilineaceae bacterium
TTTCCCGACCGGCGCCGGGATCATCTGTTGTATGTAGATAAGACAGCACAGATTGCCTCTTTCCTCAGACACGACAAGGCCCAGTTGCTCACACGTCCCGCCGTTTCGGCAAAAGCCTGTTGCTGTCGACCATCGAGGCGATGTACAGTGGAAACCGGAACCTGTTTGCGCGGGATGGCGTCAACCCTGAGCTGTCCGTGTACCGGGAAGGGACATGGGACTGGCGCCCATATACGGTCTTGCGTCTGGACATGCTGATCGTAACGGATGAGGGGGAAGGCATTAACCTGGCCCTGGCCGATCTGGTAGAGGCTGCTGCCGTCCAGTTGGACATGCAGGGACACTACCATCACCGGCCACATAACCCGGCTATCTCCCTGTTGAATCTGATAATAGCCTTGAGTAAACGATCCGAAGTGGCCACGGGCCAGTCCCGGATTGTCATTCTGGTGGATGAGTATGATGCCCCTATCCTGAACCATATGCATTTGCCCCAGGGAGACCGACTGCGGCGGCAACTGGCCAATTTCTACGGTGTCTTCAAGTCGAAGCAAGCCCAGATCGAGAAATTGGTCATGACTGGAGTAACCCGGTTTATCAAGACCGGTTTCTGGTCCAGGCTCAATCACATCCAGGATCAAACCGACAACCCCCGGTTTCATGACCTGACCGGTTTCACAGATGCGGAACTGGATGTTCTGTGGACTCAGGTTCAGAACCGGGTACCGGCGCATCCGCCCCGTGAGGGATGGCCTTCCCTGTCCCGGGAGGCCTGGCGGGAGTGGTATAACGGATACCGTTTTGCCCTGGAGAACGTGGAACCCATTTACAACCCGTATGCCATCATGTGCAGTCTGGCCCAGGGAGCAATTGGTGCGTACTGGTCCCAGACGGGCCATCTGGGAGTCGTGGAAGCGTTGTTGCAGGCTCCCTGGACCCAGACAGAATTGCAGGACCGGATCCCTTTGTACCTGACACGTCCGGTGCCGATGGCCGATTGTCAATTGCACTTCGATTGGCTGGACGACCTTACACCAGGCAAATCGCCTGAAGCCATGCTACAGCAGTGGGAGCCAGCCCAGTTGGTGCCCCTGCTTTATCAGACGGGATATCTGACACGGACCGGGACTTGCACGTTGGCCCCACCCAACCGGGAAATCGCCACGTATCTCAGCCATGTCCTGCTGAAACCCTGGCTGGGCCCCATGGAGCGACAACGGGCCTCTTTGTTCCAGGTCCGTTTGTTGCAGGCACTCCTGGCCTTGCAGGTTCCGGACATGGTAGCCCATCTCAATGCCCTGTTGCACCTGTTGCCGCATCAGCGCTTCCATGGGGAGGCCCGCACGGTATGCAATCTCGTGCTGGACCTCGCCATCTTGCTGTCACGGGGTCGCATCCGGTATCACGGTATGGAACACGCAGGTTTACAGGGGGATTCCGATACAGTACTCGTATGGGATGACATAACCCTGGTGATTGAATTCAAAACCGGTGATCACGCAAGTGCCAAATCGGGCCAGAAGCAGATTGCGGATCGCAACTATCTGCGGGCTTTACCGTATGTGTCCCGCCTGTACCTGGGTCTGGCCTTGCATACAACAGGGCGGCAGATAGATGCCTGGGAGTTCCAGGGATATTCCCTCATGGGCCAACCCTTGGGTGAATCTCTTACCCATGAAGATGTCTGGCCTGCAGGTCAGAAGACCTTGTACCAGCGCTGGGCTACAGAGGCCGATGTCCCTGCCCCTGAACCGTGATGGATGAAGTCATGTGCTGTGGTGGGGGACAATCTTGTCCCCCACGTCGAGGGGTGTCCTGCCGGTACGTCACGCACTGGCAGCGTACCTGTCCCGGAGCACCGCGCAAGCCAATACTGTGGAGCGCATGCCGAATCAGGCAGCAATCTTGCCGCGCATCCGGGCGTAGGTGGCGTAATCGATGACTACCCTGCGGTTTACATAATCGCGGGTCAGGGGCGCACGCCTTTGCCAAGCCGCCAAGTCACGGGTCACGCTGAGATCCAGGGCATCCGCACCACTGCCGCTGCCGTAACTGATCAGGAGAATGCGGTCCCCGCACTGCGCCTGATCCAGAATGGCGCTTAGGCCCAGCAGGGCAGAACCGGCATAGGTGTTGCCGATCTTCCCCACGAGCAGCCCCAGTTCCCATTGGGACGGGGCAAATCCCATCTCCTGCATGACGCGCACGGCAAACTTCAGATTGGGCTGATGCACGACCACGTGCCGGTAGTCTGCAGGCGAAGTACCGGCTTTGTCCAACAAGTGTTGCCCTGCCGCGTGTACGTGCTGAAAATAACCGGGTTCCCCCGTGAAGCGGCCCGCATGCTGGGGGTAGGCGGCGGTGGCCCGGCGCCAGAAATCGGGGGTGTCAGAGACCCAGCTCGCCGTGTAATTCACCTTCACCCAGGCCTGTTCCCCCGGTCCCAGAATATAGACCGCGCCGCCTGCCGCGGCGGTGTATTCCAGGGCATCTCCCGGCCGGCTCTGGGCGGTGTCCATGCCGGCGATCAGGGCATATTCGCCCATGCCGCTGCCCACAAATCCCAGGCCTGCCTGCAGCGCCTCCGTCCCGGCCTTGCAGGCAAACTCCAGGTCTGCGGCCTGGGTCAGAGGGGTAGCGCCAATGGCCTCGGCCACGATCGTCCCGGTAGGTTTCACGGCATAGGGATGACTTTCACTGCCAATCCACACGGCTTCAATGGCCTGGGGATCGATCCGGGCCCGGTTCAGGGCACTGCGTGCCGCTTCCATGCACATGGTGGCGGTATCCTCATCCTGGCCCGGCACGGATTTCTCCTGGATGGAACTGTCCTGAATGCCGTTTGACCAGATACGACTGATTTCCCGAGCAGGCAGACGGTAACGGGGCACATAGGCACCATAGCCGACTATGCCCACGGTGCGGCCGACAGCAGGTGGGGATGCGGTGGTCTCAGACTGGATCATGCGACGAATCTCCGGCATTCATTTGCTTCCAGATGGACAGGGCTCCCTGCGTGTCTATTGTATTGGCTGCCA
>CAXXOQ010000185.1:0-119873 GCA_963664185.2 Caldilineaceae bacterium
CTCTGGGCGTGCTGCGTTCTTCGCAGTATTGGGTCTTCTATTCTGGGGAAAGGGAGTGACATTGGAAGACGCGTCCGCCCGCATGCCGGACTGGACTGGTACCTATCGTTCCCGGCGCACGGCCCTGTCGCTGCTCCTTCTCATCCTGGGCAGTATCCTGTTCATGCTGCCCCTGGTCTGGATGATTTCTACCAGCCTGAAACCGACCGAACAGATTTTTCTGTTCCCGCCGCAATGGATCCCGCGTCCCTTTGAGTGGGACAACTACGCGGAAGCGTGGAGTCAGGGCGAGTTCTGGGTCTATACCCAGAACACCACCGTCGTCGTCATCCTGAACATCCTCGGCAACATCTTTGGCAGTTCCCTGCCGGCGTTTGCCTTTGCCCGGCTGCGCTTTCCCGGCCGCCGGATTCTGTTTCTCATTATGCTGAGCACCATGATGGTGCCGATTTGGGTTACGATTGTGCCCACCTTTCTGCTGTTCAAGTTCTTTGGCTGGAATGGCACACTTTGGCCCCTGATTGTACCGGGTTTCTTCGCGGTGCCTTTCTACACGTTCCTGTTGCGCCAGTACTTCCTGGGCATCTCGCACGAACTGGAAGATGCCGCGCGCATGGACGGAGCCAATTCCCTGATGATTTACTTCCGGATTGTCCTGCCGCTGGCCCGTCCCGCCCTGGCTACGGTGGCCATTTTCGCGTTTGTGTATCACTGGAACGATCTGATCACGCCGCTCATCTACCTTACCGATGAACGCCTGTTTACGGTTGCCCTGGGCCTGGCCCGTTTCCGCAACTCCTACCGGATGGAAATGAGTCACATGATGGCAGCGGCTACTTTTGCCCTTGTCCCGGTGCTGATCATCTACTTCTTCATGCAGCGCCTGTTTATCCAGGGCATTGTCCTGTCGGGAAGCAAGGGCTGAACGACAGACAGCGACCGCTTGCTTTCCTGCAGGACCACTATCTCCGGGCTGCGTGCATCCGCGGCATCGGAAGCAGCCTCAACGGGCAGCGCCAAGGGGGGCACCCGACGGAAACGACGGCTCGGCAACGCTCCGTTGTATCTATTGCCCACCGGGACCGTCGCGCCGGGTAGCCTGTCAGGTCCAGCAAAATGGGGAAAGGGCAATCGTGGTACGGCATGAGGCGGCATACAACCCGGAGCGGGAACGCACGGTGACCCGTCAGCCCCGGCACGCAAGAACGGCAGGCAGATGGCGGAAATCAACGGGGACACCATACCGGACGGGATCCATTACCACCGCCGGGAGAGGACCGTTTTTTGTTAGTTACCACTGTAATATGAACATGATTTACAGCTTTGTCGCAAGTCTGAGACCCTTCAGCCAAGACCCAAGACCCGATCAATCCTCAGTGGACCAGAGAATTATCCAGGATATCGCTTCATGCCCTTTCTCTTGCAGCATTCGTTGGGTACGAAGAAGCCTGGCCCCTTCTGGCCGTGCTCCAGGGGTTGCCAAGCACATAGAGGGCTATGGCACTGTGTGGACCGCGAACGGCCCATAGTACGCGGCATTCCAGACAGGGCAAAACGGAGGCGAAATCATGCTGCATCAGTCCGGTCTCCATGCTACAGCAGCCCTGGTTTTGGGGCCCGTGCTATACTGAAGTCATTGATTCACACGCAGGACCGCGGTGGAAGATTCCATGCCTCCTATCCCTGTTGCGGACCCGGCGGTACTCACTCCTGCAACCGCCTCTCCCGGCATACGACAAGAGACCGCGCAACCGATTGCCAATGGGGTCTCATATCAGGGACTGGATGATATTCTGCTGGAGTCAGTGCCACCGCCCGATACCCGCGTGCAGGAATTGCCCGTGACGGACCCCTGGGATCAGCTCCGGCAGTTGCCCCACTATGATGCTGATTATCCCTACGCCCCCTTTCGGTACCGTTATGAGCGCCATCACACGACTGACCCCAACTATATTGTGGAGAATGTCACCATGCCCCAGGATTCCTGGCAAACCCTGTTTGTCGAAAGGGCAGGGCCTTGCCTGGTAGCTTGGGGAGAGCACCAGGGCCAGAAGTGGCGCTATACGGTAGAGGCGGGCATGTACCATATTGCCATCACGGGGGGCATCCCTGCCGCCGCTGATATTGCCTTGTGGCATCAGGGTCAAATCCCTGAGGTGTTTCGTTCCCCGGATCATCGGGTTACCGGCAATCCCCTGTTGGGCATGGAAAGTGTATCGCATGGCAGGGACAGCACAGCAGACAACGATTGGGGACACAAAATGCGTGTCTATGCCCAAATGGGTATTGCGGAGTACTGGCTGTTTGATCCGGAACGTTCCCACTTCCTGCATGGGTTCCGGCAATCATCTGCCCACCATATCAATGTCCCTCATCCTGACAATCACTATGTCCGGGTTCCCCGCGACGAGAACGGGGTTCTGTACAGTGAGGTTCTGGATACCTGGGTGCATTGGGATCAGGGCTTGGGCGAATTCCTCTGTTGGGACGGGGACGGGGATAGCCAGAACTGGTTCGAACCACGCCGGGCCCTGGCGAAGGAGAATTTTGCCGCAGGGCAAGAGGCTGGAGTACGGGAAACTCGCCTGAACATACTGGCCTCCGTCCTGGGTGCGCAAGACATGGTCCTTATCAAGGCAACCTGGCGGCCGGACCAACCCGATTCCTGGGCGACGGACGACCAGGTAATGGCGGTCGTACGGGAACCGGAACGCTGGCAGGAGATTCTGTTGCCCCATCAATAGGAGCCCTCCAGGGAACCGCCTCAAGACAGGCAGCATCCAGCCTGTATGGCTTCACACGATTGCCAACAGAAGCTGTTAGATGACGGCCATGATCGGATACTGATGGCGGCGTTGTGTGATCAACGACCCCACGGGAAAGCCTGCACGCCATGTGACCGTATCCCTCAACGCGGCCATGGGAATTGGGCTACGGTTCATGCCTGGAGCGGCATGAAGCAGGGGCCCTGGCCGATCCCTCGGTGCGGCAGACCATGTGCCTGTCCAGCTGGCGACGGATAGTGTACCAGCCGGGCCACGGCCTGGCTGGACTATGCCGCAGGAAACCCCAAGCGCGGGCTCTGTGATCGATGCCGCCCGATCCCGGCCAGTGGGATACTCTTTCATTAGGCCCAGAAGCGCATGCCCGCAAGTTGCCCCCATGGTGCAGGCCCAAAATCCACCCGGTTCCCTGCCGCTTTCCGGATCAGAAGGAACAACGCGTTGCCGGCCAGACTAACGGCAGGGGGCGGTATTCGGACTTGGCGCTACATGGCCATGCCCATGGCAGGTTCCCCGCTCTCTCCCATGCCCATGCTCGCCGCTTCCGCCGCTTCCCGATCTTCCTGCGTGGGCCACTGGCAGCCACCTTCCCTGTCAGGGCGTACATGGGTGAAGCGTGATGGCTCGATCCCCTTGTAACTGTAGGGATCCTTGCCAGCCACCAAAACAATATCGCGGAAATCTGCCATGCCAATCCCGGTACCCGCCGGGTAACTGCCCCAGGGCAACAAGGATTCTGCACTCATGTAATGGTTGACCAGCGCCCGGCGAAAACCGCCTGGGGAATAGTTGGGCAGCGAACGATGCAGGAGATAGCCGTTGAAGAAGACGATTGAGCCTGCCTTCATGGGTACCAGGATGCCGTCTTCATCGGTGTAGGGAAAATCAAAGGCTTCCACCGCACAATCGTAACGTTCGTCATCATGTTCCCGCGTGGGATAAATGACGCCCGGACGATGGGAACCGGGAATCACCCACAGGCAACCATTCTCGGGCGTCGAGTCTTCCAGGGCCATCCAGGCGGCCGTCAACGACCGGTCCCGGGTAGGAATAAAGGCTTCATCCTGATGCCAGGCCTGTCCGGGCTGACCCGAACTCTTGATGAACAGCATGGATTGCATGCACTTGACATTGGGTCCAATCAGGTGGGTAAGGACCTGCACAATCCCGGGTTGGCCCAAGGTGTCGTACATGACATCGGAGACCTTGTGTGGAAAATGTATGCAGAGAGTCTTCTGGATTACCTCGTCATCGGTCTCGGTGGGAGAGAATGCCGGCAATCCGGTTACGGTGCCCCGTTCGCCGCGGCAGATATGGACGGTTTCCTGGCGCAACCCCCCAATTTCGGCGGGAGAAAGGACATCCTCCACGACCAGATAGCCGTTCTGGCGAAAGAAATCCACCTGTGCCTGCGTGACCGTCAGGGAAGGGGCGTCGATCAGGGGTGCCACTGCGATAGCCATGTCCAATCTCCTTGAAAACACAAAATAGGGAACGTGCCGTAAGGTGGGCCTGCGTGCCAAGAATAACAAAAAACCTAGCGTCCGGCCAATCCTGTAAGTTGAATGCCCTGCACAAAGCGTTTCTGGGCCACAAAGAACAGAATCAGCACCGGGATGATGGTCATCACCGAGGCGGCCATGACCAGATGCCAGAAATTGCCGAAACGACCCTGGAACCAGAGCAGACCCAGCTGCAGCGTGAACATCTCATTGGACGAGATATACAGCAAGGGCCCCAGAAAGTCATTGTAGTGGAACAGAAAGGCAAAGATGGCGATGGTGGCCAACGCCGGTGTGCACAGCGGGGCGATGATCTGCCACAGGATGCGGAAATTGGACGCACCGTCCATCTTGGCTGCCTCATCCAGTTCCCGGGGCAGGGTCAGCATGTACTGGCGCATCAGGAAAACGTAAAAGGCCACGCCAAACCAGGCCGGCAGCCAGAGCGGATAGAAGGTTCCCACCAGGCCTGCGTAACGATAGATGATGAAGAGGGGAATGATCGTAACGACCCCGGGCAACATCAGCGTGGCAATCAGGAGGGCAAACACCAGGTTGCGGCCGGGCCAACTGATCCGGGACAGGCCGAAGGCCACGATCAGGGAACTGACCACAGACCCGGCGGTTCCCATGATCGTGATATAGAACGTGTTCACGAAAAAGCGGGAGAAGAGCGGCAGTTTCGCGAAGACGTCACTGTAGTTGTACCAGCGCGGATTCTCCGGGATCCACTGAATGGGCGTTTCAAAGACACTGCCGGGCGCCTTGAGGGCGGTGGTCAGCATCCACAACAGGGGCAGGAGAAACGAAAACCCCACAATCCAGCAGATGAGATGCCAGGGCAAGTTGGACAAACGCGACATGTGGTCTTCGGTAGCAGTCAAAAGGGGTTGACAGCGAAAATCCCTGCCTGTGCGTCAGGCACTGCCGGCTTCGTAATACACCCAAATACGGGCGAAACGAAACTGGATGACAGTGAAAATCATGATGATCAGGAACAGAATCCAGGAAAGAACGGCCGCATAGCCCATGCGGAACTCGTCGAACCCATTGTAGTAGATGTGCAGGACCATGAAACGGGTCGAGTCCTGCGGTCCTCCCCGGGTCATGATGAAGGCATTGGTGAAAACCTGAAAACTGCCTATGACCCCTATGACCAGATTGAAGAAAAAGATGGGGGAAATGGTGGGTACGGTGATGTTCCGGAAGCGCTGCCAGGTATTGGCCCCGTCAATCTGGGCAGCATCCAGCAACTCCAGCGACACACTTTGCAGGCCCGCCAGAAAAATGATCATCTGGGGGCCGACCAGCCAAAGACTCATGAGGACGAAGGCCGGGCGGGTAAAGGCCGGATCAAAGAGCCACTTGATGCGGGGCAGTCCCACCAACCCCAACATCTGATTGAGAATGCCGGATTCCGCATTGAGGATCTGGATCCAGACCACCGCGAAGGCCACGGCCGGTGTGATGGAAGGCAGGTAGAAAATCACCCGATAAAAGCCGATGCCCCGCATCTTCTGGTTGATCAAGAGGGCCAGGGCAAAGGCCACCACCAGTTGCAGGGGCACACTGAAGAACGTGAAATAGAAGGTGTTGTACAGCACCTTCAGAAAGCGGGGATCTTCGCCCAGCCGCTGGAAGTTGCGCAACCCAACGAATTCGGGAGGTGTGATCAGATTCCATTCCTGGCCGAGCAGGTAGATGGAATACAGCATGGGACCCACCCATAACAGGAGAGTACCCAGAATAAAGGGCAGTGTGAAGAGCAGACCGTCCCGCAAGTCACGGCGGCGGGAGGCCGACATGCGCTTATTCAGGACGATGGCCGTGTCGGATACCATGACAAGTGACTCAGCACATCATGCGGGCATTCACCCACGGCGGTCGTGGGGGAGGAGCCACCGTCCAGGCCGGGGACACAACGGGCCCCGGCCTGGAGCCCCAGGACGGGAATCAGGCACGATCGGCGTGATATCGATCGAGTGCCTCCTGAATCTCGGTGTTGGCCGTGGGAACCGCTACATCGGCTGTTTCCTGCAAACCGTAGAGCTTGTCCCAGAGTGAGGTAATGGCGGCGCCACCGTAGGCATGAATCTCGGAACCTTCCCCAAAGACCACGGGCGTAGCCCCTTCGGCCATGGCGGATACGAAGGCACCGGTATTCTCAAAGTTGTACTTCTCTGAGGCAATGGGCGCCCACAGGTTTTCGATGTTGCGCGGCGTACCGCAGAGGCGGCCGCCATTGGCGATGATTTCCTGTCCGGCGTCGCTCAGGATGAAGGCCACGACCTGCCAGGATTCATCCTTGTGCTCGGACGGCGCGGTAATGGTATGCCCGTGGACGTGACCGAACGTATAGTTGTGGTCGTCCCTGCCCACAGGGGCCAGTTCCACATCAAAGTTGATGCCTTCCTCGGTTGTTGCCAGTTCGCCAAAGAGGCGGGGCATGAACCAGGGTCCTTCCAGCACCATGGCCACACGTCCCGTATCCACGCCGACACCGCCGCCGGCGATGACATCCGGGGAAGGGCACCAGCCATTGTTGATGGTGTCATAGACCACAAACTGGAGACCGGAAATCACATCCTCGTGATCCCAGCGCGCTTCCGTAGGCTCGACAATGGTGTCCCATTCCACATGGCCGTTGCGGCGCATGAAGTTGGCGCAGCGGCCATAGGAACCATTCCAGCCGGCCGCCTGGGCCCAGCCATAGATTTGGGAGCCGTTGTCATCCGTATAGGACAGCGTTTCGATGGTTTCCTTGTATTCGTCCCAGGTCCAGCCGGCATAGGGATAGGGTACGCCCTTGGCATCAAAGATGTCCTTGTTGTAATAGATCACCAGGGGCCCGGTGTCGGTGGGTGTCATGTAGGTACTGCCATCCCACTGGGTCATGCTGTTGTAGTTCTCGTTGTCCGGGAACAGCGCGCTGGCATCGGAGGCCGCGATGTAGTCGTCCAGGGGGGCCAGGACGCCGTTCTCGGCGTAGGACTGGAAAATCCAGCCCTGGTAGTACAGAATGTCGGCCGCCGTGTTGCCGGCAAAGTTGGCCTGAATCTTCTGGTAGTAGCCACCGGGATATTGCTCAACGGTGACGTTGATGCCTTCATTGGCTTCCATGAAGGCATTGGCCATGTTTTCGTATACGACGGCGTCCTGGACGTCGGCCCAGGCGGACAGGCGCAGGTCTACAGGCTCCATGCCTGCATCGGCTGCTTCACCGGCTTCGCCCGCTGTGGGCGGTGCGCAGGCTGCTGCCAGGACCAACCCACCGGTCAGGGCGGACACACGCAGAAAATCACGTCGACTGACCTGTTCACGCGCAGTATTCATGTTTTTTCCTCCTGAAGGAATCTCTATACCGGACTACCGTACCTCCACGGGAAGCGCCGCCAGTCCTTTGGGGCCCCTGTGGTCAACCAGTGGCATGACCCGGGCCATATACCCTCGACAGGATTCGAACCTGTGCACCCGGCTCCGGAGGCCGGTGCTCTATCCAGCTGAGCTACGAGGGCTGGCATTGATGGCAAGATTATACTGTAACCAGTTGTAGATAGGGAAGAAGCCCGCCCCAAAACGGATCCGTTTTGGAGGCCTGGAGGCAGACTGCGGCAGTCCGCTGCCCATGACCGAAAGGTGGATCTACCCTCCACTGATGGCCGGCACGAAGTGAATTTCACTTTCCTCGTTTACAGGGGTACCCAGTCCCTTGGTGTGTACCACACCATCAATGGCAATGGCGATACCGGGCTTGATTTTCTCGTCCTGGAACAAACGATCCCGGATGCCCGGACATTCCTTTTCCAGGTTGGCCACGACCTCGCGCAGGGTGGCTCCCGGCACGGCCAATTGGTCGCGATTGCCGCTCAGGGAACGCATCAGGGGCGGGATCCAGACGTTGGGCATGGTGTGGGGGACGGGAATCAGGGCGAGGCAGGAAAGGCCGTGGGCATCCAAAGCCACAGACATGCCGGGATGCAGAGGGGGCTGCATCCCGGATTGCGTGCGGGTTATTTTGAGCCGTTGGCCCAGATGGCTTCCAGCACCTTGCCCGGTGACATGGGCAAAACCTCCATGCGCACGCCGAGGGCATCATGCAGGGCATTGGCCAGGGCCGCCGCCGGGGGCACGATAGGCGTTTCGCCACAGCCGCGTACCCCATAGGGGTGATCCGGCCAGGGCACTTCCACCAGCACCGTTTCGATCATGGGCAGGTCCAGGGCGGTAGGCATGCGATAGTCCAGCAGACTGGCATTGAGCAGCGAACCATCCGTACCATACACATATTCTTCATTGAGGGCCCAGCCGATACCCTGGGCCACACCCCCCTGCATCTGTCCTTCCACATAACTGGGATGGATGGCCTTGCCTACATTCTGCAATGCCGTATACCGCAGGATTTCGACCTTGCCGGTGTCCGGGTCCACTTCAATGTCCACCATATGGAGACCAAAGGCAGGACCCCAGTGCGGAGGTGCCACTGAAGCCGTGCCAACAATGGGCTCGCCGCTGGCGTCTGCCCGGGCCGCTACTTCGTTAAAGGTCATGCGGGTGCCGTTGGCGCTGAAAGTCCCGTCCTGGTACTGGACCTGTTCCGCATCCACTTCCATCAGGGCGGCGGCCCGCTGTGTCATTTCGGCCCGCAATTTCACGCCCAGTTCATGGACGGCCATCCCGGTGACCGCCGTGGTGCGGCTGCCGCCGGTCAGGTCGGTATAACCTACGGAGTCCGTGTTGACTACCCGTGTCGTAATCTGCTCATAGGGAATCTCGAGCGTTTCGGCCAGTTGCATGGCGATCGATGCCCGGGTCCCCCCAATGTCCGTGGAGCCTTCCAGCAGGCTGACGGAGCCATCACTGTTGACACTCGCGGAGGCGCTGGACTTGCCGCCCCAGTTCATCCAGTAGCCGGCGGCGACGCCCCGGCCCCGAAACTTGCCTTCCAGCGGGGTGGCGTAATGGGGATGGTCAATAGCCTGTTCCACCGTTTCGCGGTAGCCAATGGGGCCAAACGGCAGACCGTTCACCTGCCGATCCCCCTCTTGCACCGCATTCAGGTGCCGGAAATCCAGGGGATCCATGTCAATGGCCCGGGCCAGTTCGTCTACCACGGTCTCCGAGGCAAAGGCGGCATTGGTGCCGCCCGGTGCCCGGTAAGGGGAAGCCTTGGGCTTGTTGACCAGCACATCGTACCCGTCCACCTGGACATTGTCCAGCTTGTACGGCGCCAGGATGACCAGCGAACCGGAAGGTACAGGCGAGCCAGGATACGCACCCGCTTCATAGGCCATGAGCGCGTGGGCTGCGGTAATCCTGCCATCCTTTCGGGCTCCCATCTTGACCTTGAGATAGGATCCGGAAGTGGGGCCCGATGCCTTGATGACATCGGCGCGGGACATGGCCACTTTCACAGGCCTGTGGCCTGCCTTGCGGGAGAGAACGGCCGCCACAGGTTCCACATACACCGGGATTTTGCCGCCGAAGCCACCTCCGATTTCGGTGGGATTCACAGTGATTTCGGCTATCGGCTTTTCCAGGATACCGGCAATCTGGGCCCGCGCCGCAAACGCGCCCTGTGTGCTGCACCAGATCGTGATGTGACCGTCATCGTTCCACAGGGCTGTCGCCGCATGGGGCTCGATATACCCCTGGTGTACGGTGGCGGTATTGAACTCGCGCTCGATGACAACGTCGGCCTCGGCGAATCCCGCCTCTACATCGCCCATGGCATGGCAGAAATGCGAGGCTATATTGGTGGGACCTTCCTTCTGTTCCCCCAACTCATCGGTGCGCAAGTCTTCCAGCAGAATGGCCGCATCCTCGGCCATGGCCTGGTGGACATCCAGAATGGGCGGCAACACTTCATACTCGACCTGGATCAGCGCCACGGCATCCTCCGCGGTGTTCAGGTCTACCGCAGCGACCCCGGCAATCGCATGCCCGTCATACAGGGCCTTTTCACCGGCCAGAATGTTGTTGCTGGCATAACGCATGTTGGCAGAGCCGCCTTCGCCCAGATCCGCAAACCGATCCGTCAGATCCGGCAGATCCGCACTGGTGACTACGGCCCTGACGCCAGGCAAGGCTTCGGCTGCGGACGTGTCAATGGACAGGATACGGGCATGGGCATGGGGACTGCGCAAAATGCACCCGTACAACATGCCGGGCAACAGGGTGTCATTGCCATATACGGCCCGGCCTGTGACCTTGTCCACCCCATCAGGGCGTGGTGGCCGGGAACCAATTACCTTGTACTGATTGGATGAGGTCATAATTCGGTCCTCCCCTTGTCAGGCAGACAACTCTGTGGCCGAGTCCATGACGGCACGTACAATCTTGTCGTAGCCGGTGCACCGGCACAGGTTGCCAGCCAGCCACAGACGGATATCATGTTCGGTGGGATTGGGGTTCTGGTCCAGCAACGACTTGGTGGAAACGATGAAGCCCGGTGTGCAGATACCGCACTGCAGGGCTGCATGTTCCAGATACTGCTGCTGGATGGGATGCAGGCCTTCGCCCTCATAGGTATCGGCTACACCCTCGACCGTCAATACGTCACGGCCTTCCAGCTCGGCGGCCAGAACCAGACAAGAATTCACCAGTACACCATCCAGAATAATGTTGCAGGCGCCGCAGTTGCCGTTGCCACAGCCTTCCTTGGCTCCGGTCAGTTCCAGGGTTTCCCGCAACACTTCCAGCGCGGTCTGCCGCGCTTCACAGAGAAAATCCCTGGGTTCGCCATTGATGGTGGTAGAGACGATCATCTTTTTGCTCACTGCGCTATCTCCTCTCAGCCTGTAGGCAGGTTTGGGACTGTGGTAAAAATTCAGGAACCGCGGGCGCGTTCAATGGCCCGGGTGAGTGCCCGTCGGGTCAAGACGCCCGACAGGTGCCTGCGTTGCTCAATCGTGCCGCGCATGTCGGCGATGGGGCGCGCGGCATCCCGGGCAATCTCCCCGACACGTTCGATCAATTCATCCGATATGGTTTGGCCTGCCATGGCTTCACCGGCGGCTTCCACAAACAGTGGGGTGGGGGCCACAGCCCCCAGGGAAACACGGCCCGACTGGATGGTGTCTCCCTCCAGCACCACAGATACGCCAGCTCCGACAACGGCAATATCCATTTCGTTGCGGGGAATAAAGCGCAGATAACCGGCACCAAACCCGGCGACAGGTGCAGGAATATGGATGCTGACCAGCAGTTCCCCCGCTTCCAGAACGTTGCGGCCAGGCCCTGTGCAGAAATCCTCAACGTTCACGGAACGGGCACCATTGGGTCCCTGAATGTGGCATTCCGCGGAATGCACGATCAGGTTGGGCGTAGCATCTGCGGCCGGGGAAGAATTGCACAGATTGCCGCCGAACGAGGCCCGTCCCTGAATCTGGGTACCACCAATCAGGCCGGAAGAATCGTGCAGGGCCGGAAAGACTTCCTGTACGGCTGCATCCAGGTTCATGCGGTGGCAAGGAACCCCAGCGCCCAGCATCAGGCCATCGGTGCGATCACAGGACATGGCCATAAGTTCAGGGACATGCTTGATGTCCACCACCAGGGAAGGATTGCCTTTCCCTTCCTTGAGCTGGGCCAGCAAATCGGTACCTCCACCCAGAACGCGCGCGTTGCCGTTCTGGCTTGCCAGGAGCTCAACGGCCTCGGCAAGGGTCTTAGGTGCGGCATAGTCGAAGGCGTGCAACGTGATACCTCCTCAAATTCGAAAAGTGGATGTGAGTTCCAGGAATGGAGTAGAGCGCCAACTATCTTCCCGAATCATAACATAGTGCAAGAAAAGCAGGGAAACATGGCCGGATACGGACCCGGACCATCGCAAAGTCCCGATGGGCTTCAAAACAGTGCCAGTTCTGCACGCCGGGCATATGAACTCCGACCTGATCGATACCTGTCAGCGTGCTTCCGTGTCCTGCTTTTCCTGCTGGTCTTGCCGGATGGAGAGAAACCGGTGATTTGGTGTTGCTGCCAGTTCCCTTTAGGTTGAGTTCCGTCCCGAGCCTGCCGTCCACACGGACGGCAGGCTGGATTGCCATCATCCTTGCCTGCACAACTGTCACCCGAGTCGCATAAGACTTGCGGTGTGACGGAAGAAAACCTGGAATGCAGGCAAAAAATACGGTTCTTCTGTACTGCTTTTTCTGTTGTACTCAAATCACAGTATATTGCATACCATCCAAAGACCTTCCCCGGAACGTTTCGGGCAATGTGAGGTTTGATATGGGGAGAAGTGAGAATTTGAGTCGAAGGAAATTTGTACTGATTGGGTTGGCTCCAGCCCAGGGATGTCCTCATACCCCGGTACAGGTGCAAAAGCTGTTCTTTTTACTTCAGGCCAGAGGGAGTCAGTCTCCTGCTTTGGGCCATGCGTACTTTGACT
Organism: Caldilineaceae bacterium; assembly: GCA_963664185.2. Classification (GTDB taxonomy): domain Bacteria; phylum Chloroflexota; class Anaerolineae; order Caldilineales; family Caldilineaceae; genus Bin34. The sequence goes on from CAXXOQ010000185.1 coordinate 12,675, forward strand.
TCAAACCCTGCCATTTTGGTCCTTTTGACAAGTTTGTCTATGTTGAACTTGAAGGTTTGCAAAACCAAGGATGGGTAGAGGTGTCTTTCGACTCCTCAGGCCTGAAGAATTACCGACTTACGCCCGAAGGACAGCTGGAGGCGAACAAGCTTCTTGATGAATTGGACTCGAGGTCTCGTAAGTTCGCAGTAGCAGTTTCTGAATGGATTCACCGCCAAACGTTCTTCAACTTGCTCAACACCATCTATCACCACTTTCCTGACATGGCTGTCAACAGTGTGTTCAGATCCTGACATGACGGCTGTATTGATGGATGACTTTGGCACCTGCATCCTATCCAGGGCAACCTCAAAGACACTGTCTCGCACGGCCCGTCGGGATGCTCCCCGCAGGAATAGATGCCTCCCTGCCTCATTTTATGGACTTGCGACGTGCCAACATGGGTGAAAGGCCCTGTCTTGCCGTGCCTTGAGGGTGGCAAGGTCTTAAGGTACAATGTCTCACATTACTTCGTTCAGAAGCCCGTTGAATTTGAGCCTTGTATCAGGCCTCAAATACGTTGGGCTCTTCGAATGTGGTGACGGAACTCAAACAGGAGATAAGCAAGATGGTCCCTGAACTTTCACGGCGCACGTTTCTACAGCAGGCGAGTCTGGTTTCAGCCGGCCTTGTATTAGCGGCCTGTGCCCCCGTAGCACGCCGGGCAGATGACGATGCAGATGAGGCGAAGGATGTCACAGTGACGATGTGGGGCGGTGCGTTCCTGATGAACGCCAACCAGAACATCTTTGACAATTCCAGCTTCAAGGAGGCCAAGCCGCACATCTCCCTGGAGGCCACACCGGCCTCGGGCAACCAGTATGCCCAGAAGATGCGTGTCGCCATTGCTGCCGGGGACCCGGAACCCGACGTGATGCTGGTGCACTATCGTTTCGTCAAGGATTTTCTCACCCCCGACATTACGATCGATCTGACCGGGCGCGTTGATGCAAGCAACTTCAGTCCGGACATTTTCAAATCGGTCCGGGAAGAGGGCAAGATTTACGGCATCCCCTACGAAACCGCCACGTTTGTCAACTATCATCGGGAAGATGTGTTGTCGGATTTGGGCCTGGATCTGCCCATGACACGGGACGAGTATTTCACCGTGGGGGCTACGGTCAAGGAGCAGACCGGAGCCAACTGGACCTTCCTGGACAAGGCCTCCGGCAATGAGCAGCTCTATCTGGCGATTCTGCTGATGCTGGAAGGGGACATTTTCTCATCCGAGGATGGATCCGTGGTCCTGGACCAGGATGATCGGGGCGTGGAAGCCGCACAGCTGTTGATGGACATCTCGCAGTCCGGCTTTGCTTCCCCGCTGCGTTTTGACAGCCCGGAAGGATTCGAGGAAGTGAAGAACGGTGAGACCGTGGGCAACCTGACTCCCTATGCCTGGATCCACCGCATGATGGATGCCCTGACGCCGGAAGACGAAGTGTTTGGCAAATGGCGTATCGGCCAGGCGCCTACCCTCCAGGCGGGCGGCAGCAGTGCGGTCAGTCATAATGGCGCCTATCTGGCCGTCAACAAGCTGAGCCGCCATGTGGATGCGGCCTGGGATGTAGCGAAGTTCTTTGGCCATTCCATAGAAGGCGTGGTGGCATTGTCCGAACAGTTCGTGATCATTGGCGCTTACAAGCCGGGTCTGGAGAAGGTGAAGGAAATCAGCCAGGGCTGGGATATCTTTGGTGGTCAGCGGGCCCAGGCCCAGATGGCAGATGTGGCCCTCGATCCCAATCTGCGCGTCATCACCATGCATCCCAACATGGCGGAAGCCCAGAGCCTGCTCGCAGAAGGCCTGAACCGCATGATCAACGAAGAGATCACGCCCGAAGAATTGATCACGGATGTAGCCGGCAAGGTCCGGAATATCGACAAGGGATAACGCGCAAGCCGTACCGGATGTATCGGAGGGAGATGATGCGTCCTGGACATCGTCCGGGATGGTCACCTCCTTCCGGTCCCGGGCGTATGTCGTCATGAGTCAGACTCCGGTGTTGCAGCGCATCTGGCGAAGCCGCATCGCCTATCTCTGGATCGCGCCTTTCTTCCTGCAGTTTGCCATCTTCTGGGCCTGGCCCATCTTCTTTACGTTCGTCCTCAGTTTCCAGCAGTGGGAGATCATTGGCGCCAAGGAATGGGTTGGACTCCGGAATTTCGTCAACCTCGTGCAGGACGACTGGTTCTGGACGACCTTGCGCAACAATGCCTTCTACTGGATCACCATTGTGCCGTTGCGGACCTTTCTGGTGCTGGTGCTGGCCTGGATCCTGCATTCCGGGGCCCTGCGGTTCGGGGGCTTTTTCCGCACCTCCTACATCCTGCCGCACCTCATTTCCGAGGTCTTTGTCGGGCTCCTGTTTGTCATCATCCTGGCGGAGAAGGGAGGCAGCCTGAACGTAGTGCTGGAGCGCTTCGGCCTGCCGTCGATTCCCTGGCTGACCTCACCCGACTGGTCCAAGATTTCCATTGCGCTCATGGTGTATTGGGGGAGTTTCGGCTACTTTGCCGTCATCATGATGGGGGGACTGCAGCGCATTTCGCCGGCCTATGTGGAAGCGGCCACCATTGATGGCGCTTCCGGCCAGCGGGTGTTCTGGACCATCATCCTGCCCCTCATGCGGCCCACCATTCTGTTTGTGGTCATCATTTCCACGATCGCCACATTCAGCATGTTTGAAGGGCCTTTGGTATTGACGCGGGGCGGTCCGGGCATTTCCTCCATGCCGCTGACTATGTTGCTTGTGAGCAATGGATTCGAATACTTCAAGATGGGCTATGCCTCTGCCATTGCCCTGGTGCTGTTTGCCCTGGTCGGGGTCGTCAGCCTGCTGCAGATTTACCTGTTGCGGGGCGGCACGACGGAGGATTAGCCGATGATGCCTGAATCCAGCGCCGTCTGGTTGCGTCTCCGCCGTCTCGGTCTGTACTTGCTGCTGGCACTGCTGGCGGTTTTGAGCCTGTATCCGTTTCTGCTGATGCTCACGGGCAGTTTCAAGACCAACAACGAACTGATCACCATGCAGCAGTCCCTGTTGCCCCAGTCCTGGGCCCCGGTGAACTTCGTCAACCTGTTCGATCGCTTTCTGTTCGGACGCATCATGTTCAACACGTTTCTGTTCGCACTCAGCCGTGTGCTGCTGGGCGTGTTTTTCTGTTCCCTGGCGGGCTTTACCTTCGCCAAATATGAATTCCCCGGCCGGAACGCCTTCTTCTTTCTGTTGCTGGCGACCATGATGATTCCCTTTCAGGCCATTGTCGTGCCTTCCTATCTCGTCATTCGGACGTTCCAGTGGCTGAACACATACTGGGGGCTGATTATCCCCGGGGCGGTGCCGGCCTTCGGTGTGTTCCTCATGCGCCAGTACTTTATCGGCAGCGTACCCGACATGCTGCTGGATGCAGCGCGTCTGGACGGTTGCAGTGAATGGCGCATGTTCTGGGCCATCGGATGGCCCATGTCCCGGGCCGGGGCCACGGTGCTGGGTATCCTGCTGTTTATGGCTACCTGGAATGCCTTCCTCTGGCCCTTCGTTATTACCAGCCGGGAGGAGATGTTCCTCATCACGCTGGTGGTGCAAGCCATCCGTGCCGGAGGCATCTACCAGGATTATGGCATGGCCGTGGCGGCTGTGGCCCTGGGCTCCATTCCGTTGCTGTTGGCATTCATCGCCGTGCAGAAACAATTCATCTCCAGCCTTATGACGGGATTCGGCAAGTAAGTGGCCGACCCTGTCAGGCAACAGGGCCGGTAGGGCCAGGGATGGACTCCCGATCAGGCTCTTGAGAGCAAGGGAACACGGTAAACCGGATTGGTCGGGAGGGATGGCACGCTGTTGGATTGTTCCACAACCGGCCACCGCATGTGGCGCAATTTCCGCAAGAGGCAACAGGCCATGTTCTCCCTGCCTGGGATTCGACTTCCACGGAGTTTGCATGCCTTTACAAAGTTGTTCAAGACATACAAGGTTTCCCTGCGATGACCTGCCTGGGGTGAACCGAAGCCGTGACTCGCTGCCGTCCGAACATGAAGGCAGGTCAAACGTGCCTGGACTCCCCCGGTTACAATCCAGGCAAGGGTTTATATACGACAGTAGCAACATTTGGGGCAAACGGACGCAAGATGGCGTCTCCAGGCGCGACAAGGTTTCTATGGCCCAGAAGCAAGACAAGCAGGGACAATATCTGGGAGCATTGTTCCCTGATGATTGAATGTGCCGTGCAGAGAGTGCAGGAAACAACCAAGGAGACGGGATGAAGATACAGGGAATTCCGTATCGTGTGTCCCCCGAAGGGCATATCGACCACTGGCTGGTGGCGGGTCCAGACAATGCAGCGTTACCTGCAGGCATGGCCTTGGACAATTTCAACAGGGCAGATCTCCGTCTGCCGGAACCGGACTATCTGGAACACTTCCGACGACCTGTGGAATGGGAAGTGCCTCTGGTTGTCGGCGAAGAGAAATTTCGCTGGCAGTATCTGAAGTGTCGGCCCGATCACCGGCTGGACTTTTCTGATGGGGAAACCAGGCCTCAATTCTGTCGGCGCTGGCTGTATACCGAAATCCGCCTGGAGCGACGGGAAACCGGCTGGATCGAGATACAGGCGACGGGAAGCGTATCCCTGTGGTACGGACGCACGCGCCTGCAACCCGAAGTTTCCTGCCGGGCAGAAGGTAGGGCAACCCTGCGCTTCAAGCGACCGGCACGCCAGGGACGCATCAGCCTGTTCCTCTGCCAGGAAGAGAGCCGGTTCGATCTCTGTCCCAGCCATATTGCTGTCAAATGGGATTTCGGCCCGATCGGGCCAGGCACAGATAACCTTCCCTACGGCGGTCAGTGCCCAAGCGCCGCCAGGACCTGCAGGAGATCATTGAGGCCGCCTATCTTGACCGCCGGGTCTACAGCCATCAGGATCCACTGACCATCCGTTGGCCTGAGTCCGTGCACAAGGTGGCGATGCTGGGCCTCAACATGCGCAATCCGCACGGGCAGTCCTACCTGGAAGTCATGCACATGCAGGCCGCAGGCGGCACCGCGTTTGTCCCCACCCTGGATACGGCGGTACCTGACGGACCCTACCAGATTCAGGTTAAACCCTGGCTGTCGGAATACTACGAAGAGAATCAGCGGGTGGCGCAAATCCTGGACGTTGACATGATCCAGTACCCCTTTGATCAGACTCCCGAACGGGAACCGGAGGAACGGACCAGATTGTTGCTGGAGCATGCCGTCCGCCAGCCTGGCAACCTCTATGGCGAATTGGCCAAGATCAAATTGGCGCGCGGTTCTGTGGAAGAGGCCATGATTCAGCAAGGGATAGAAGCCATGACGCAGGGCCACGCGGACGCCAGAACGGGCGCTCTTGGGTCTGCTGCTGATGGAACACGAGGTCCAGCAAAGCCCGGTCCCATTGAAGGCTCAGTACCCACTATGGACGAATACAGTCCCCCGCTACCTGCCATCAGCCGTCACCTGTCCCATCCCCGCGAGGCAGTGGAGTCGTTCCTGGAATCCGTTTGTCGATGGTTGGCGGGCGGCGGCGGTCTCCCCGGCAAGCCTCCGGCATTTCAGGACCGGAGCGGTTCTGAGTTGCAGGAAGAAGCCCGGCAGGAGATTCACGATTGGATCCTGGCGCGCATGCAACCGGTTTCAGCCACTGTGATGCGGAAACAGGAACCTGGCGTGGGCTGATTCACGCCGGCAACTGCCTGCAGCGCCTGGCCAGTGACGAGGAGGAAATCGCTGATCTGGCTCTGCTGCTGCTGGACAAGGCTTTCTTCGCGATCGCCCTGAATTCTTTCAGGGGTGTATATGGCATTGCCTCCACCCGTGCCAATACCGATGCCCTGCAGGATGCCCGACTGGGGGCCTCGCCCCCCCTTGCCTTCTGGGCCTGGGGCCTCGGCGGACCCAACCGCCACTGTGAGACAGCGGTAGCTTGGCCACGCAGGGTACGAAGTGCCGCAAGTCATACGGGATATGGGGTTGTTTGTGCCGGATGCACTCTGGAGCCAGGAGTTGCATGCCTTGGCCCTTCCGGATGCAGGTGATGGTGCGGGCACCCGGAACGCACACGCCGCTGGACCTATCAGACGCCTGACTTCATGTTGAGTTCGCTGCAGGAATTTCACCCGGGACAGCACGGAAGTCATGAGAATGTCTGGCAGGCGACCAGTGGCAATCTGTGTGACTATGAACGGATTGACGACTACACCGTCAAGCTGATTTTCACGGATCCGTATCCCTTCATCCTGAAATACCTGTGTCACATCCACGGTACGAGCATGATCCATCCCATGCATTACAGCAGCCAGTTCCACCATGCCTATGTGGAGGATGTGGCGGCCCTGGAGACCCAGGCCAAAGATGCCGGTTTGGACAGCTGGAAGGACCTGTTTTGCCCAGAAAGCCCGCCTGGATGAAGGCGTGCCCCAGGCGAATCCGGATCTGCCTACCCTGGGGGCCTACAAACTCCTGGAAAAGACCGAGACTCTACTGGCTGTTTGAGCGCAATCCCCTATTACTGGAAGACGGATCAGGAAGGGCACCAGCTGCCCTACATTGACGCGGCCTTTATCAAGTTGCTGCAGGGCCGGGAGATAACGGACGCCGCCCTGATAGGGGGCGAACTGGACATTGAGTTTGGCTGGATGCCCAGTGCCTCCAACTGGCCCCTGTACAAGAGCAACGAAGAGCAGGGCCAATACATTGCGATCCCCTGCCAGAATCTCACCGGCGCCGCCATGCTCTTCCAGCCCAATCAGACCTTTGAAGGGGACACGGTGCAACGGGATATCTTCCGGGACAAGCGCTTCCGCATTGCGTTGTCGCATGCCATCAACCGGGACGAAATCAATGAAGTGGCCTTCTTTGGCCGGGCGACACCCCAGCAGGCCACGGTCATTCCGGCCTGTTCCTTCTACGAAGAGAAATACGCCAAGTTGAATATTGAATATGATGTGGACAAGGCGAACAGCCTGCTGGATGAAATGGGCGTGGAATGGGATGCCGATGGCGAATGGCGTGTGCGTCCCGATGGCGAGACGCTGGCCTGGACCATTGAATCGGGGATCGATCCCCAGACCAACACCGTTTGGCAGCTGGTCAAGGGCTATTGGGCGGCCATTGGCTGTGACGTACAGGTGAAGACGGTGACGGGCGAACTGATCTCCGAGCGCTATCCGGGCAACCAGGTGGCCATGGGGACCTGGGGGGCCGACAAGTGCACCGACTGGCTCTTCCCACTCACACCGCAATTCTGGGTGCCCTACAACCTGGGTTGGGAATCGACCATGTATCCGCTTTGGACCCGCTGGATTGTGACCGACGGCGAAACGGGCGAAGAACCGCCGGATGAACTCAAGCAGCTCTGGGCCCTGTGGCAGGAGATGAAGATCACCACGGACATGGCCCGTCAGGTGGAACTGGGCAAGGAGATTGTGTGCATCAATGCCGAGAATATGTATATCATCGGCACCGTTGCCTTGCCGCCGCATCCTGTTGTCATCAAGGACAATCTGGGGAACATGCCTACGATTGAGCAGGGCCTGCTCTTCGGTTGGGACTTGTATCAGTTCTATCCCTATCACAGCGAGCAGCTTTACCTCAAGACACCGCGGCACGCCCGCCAGGAATACGCAGGGTAAAGTCTCACGGCGTAAGTCCAGGATGCTTGCAGGGGCATGTCCAGCCATTGGATGTGTCCCTGCAGGGGCTGCCGGTTCCTGTGACCCGCCTGCTTTGGTCGGGCAAGACGTGGCAGGCTTGAACTCCGGCAAGGCCAGGATCCACCGGGTGTGGCCTGCGCCCCTCCCCTGACCTCGTTTCCGGTCGCACTGCAGTGACAGGCGATTTCCCATGACGATGCTGAAGTACGCAGTACGGCGCTTTCTCTATATGCTGCTGCTCATGCTCGTCCTGTCGGTAGTCGCCTTTGTTATCATTCAGTTGCCCCCGGGGGACTTTCTGACCTCCTATATTGTGGAGCTGCAGCAGAGCGGCCAACCCGCTGACCAAGAAGTCGTTGATGCCCTGAAGGTCCGGTATGGTCTTGACAGACCCATGTGGTATCGCTACGGCAAGTGGATGTGGGACATGATTCGGCACGGCGACTTGGGTATGTCCTTTGAAAGGGACCAGCCCGTGGCGGAATTGTTGCGGGCCCGTCTGCCCATCACCATTCTTATCTCCCTGCTTACCACCTTGTTTGCCTATGGGGTGGCCATTCCCAACTTCCTGTTGGCCCTGGTCATCATGTATATCCTGTACAAGGGCTTATATCCTGTACAAGGGCTTCAACACCGACATTGGGGGGCTTTTCTCCCCCGAATACGAATTGGCGCCCTGGAGCCTGGCCCGGTTCTGGGACATGCTCAAGCACCTGCCCCCCGTCGTTGTCGTTGTGGGTACCGGCTCTACGGCCTGGCTGGTGCGGGTGATGCGGGGGGTCTTGCTGGATGAACTTTCCCGTCCCTACGTGATTGCGGCGCGGGCCAAGGGGATTTCGGAACTGCGGCTCCTGCTCAAGTATCCCGTCCGTGTCGCCATCAACCCCATCATCAGCACAATTGGCTGGACCCTGCCTGGCATTGTTTCGGGCGCTACCATCACGTCCATCGTTCTGGGCCTGCCGACCACCGGCCCCATGTACCTGCAATCCCTGCGGTCCCAGGACATGTACCTGGCCGGCAGCTTCACCATGTTTCTCACCATGCTGACCCTGATTGGCACGTTCATTTCGGACATCCTGCTGGGTTGGCTGGATCCCCGGATTCGGCTGGATTGATCATGGCCCCGCCTACGCCCCCCAGTCCCGAGCAGTCCATCGAAACCTACTATTCGGCCTCGCAATGGCAATTGATGTGGAGTGCCTTCAAGAAACACCACATGGCGGTGGGCTCCGGCATCCTGCTGATTTTCATCTACGTCATTACGGTCCTGTTCTGTGAAATTCTGTCGCCCTATACCGTAGAACTGGTGCACTCCGACTATGTCTATGCCCCGCCCCAGCGGATCCGGTTCTTTGATGCCGAGGGCAATTTTCATTTGCGTCCCTTCGTGTACGGCTGGAAGGTGGAAGAGGATCCAGAGACCTGGGCCGACATCTTTGTGGCGGATACCGACGCGATCTACCCCATCCATTTCGGTGTCCGGGGCGATGACTACAAGATATGGGGCCTCTGGAAGACCGACTGGCATTTCTTTGGGGTCAAAGAAGGCGTCATGTTTCTCTTCGGTACGGACAACCTGGGCCGTGATCTGTTGACGCGCACGCTGCATGCGGGCCGCACCTCCCTGTCCATTGGCTTCATCGGTGTGGCCATCAGTTTCTTTCTGGGCAATTTGCTGGGCGGCATTTCGGGCTTTTATGGGGGCGCGGTGGATATGATCATCCAGCGGGTCATTGAATTCTTCATTTCCATTCCGACGATTCCCCTGTGGATGGCCCTCGCGGCCGCGCTGCCTCCCGATTGGCCTACCATCCGGGTCTATCTGGGCATCACCATCATTCTGTCGTTTCTGGGCTGGACCGGCCTGGCCCGGGTCGTGCGCGGCAAGCTGCTGGAACTGCGGGAAGAGGATTATGTCATGGCGGCCAAGTTGGTCGGCGAATCGGATATGGGCATTATCCGCCGCCATCTGCTACCCGGTTTTCTGAGTTACCTGATAGTCAGTCTGACCCTCGCCGTGCCCGGCATGATCCTGGGGGAAACCGCCCTGAGCTTTCTGGGTCTGGGCCTGCGTCCCCCCGTGGTCAGTTGGGGGGTACTGCTGAATACAGCGCAAAGCTTCCAGACGGTAGCCATTTACCCGTGGCTCTTTATCCCGGCCGGCTTTGTTATTCTGGTGGTACTGAGCTTCAATTTCATGGGGGACGGGTTGCGTGATGCAGCCGATCCCTATGCCCATGGCCGCTAGCGATCCGGCTGTGGAGCCGTATGCTACCTCCTGTTCTCGCACCCCTGCCCTGCGTGCATCATGAAGACCCAACCCTATCAGGATCCCGCCCTGTCGCTCTGGCCCCGTCAGCCCACGCTGCATATGCCGGACAGCGTCGCGCATGTGGCCCAGGCCATCCTGTCCCTGGACGGCATCTGGAAATTCCATCCGCATCCGCCGCCGGAATTTTGGCATGCCGCCATCCACAAGGATTCCTGGATCGATCTGCCGGTGCCCAGCACCACCTTTGCCCAGGGCTATGAGCTGGCGGAGGGCAAGGAATATGCCTATCACCGCAACGTGAACATCCCGGAAGATTTCGCGGGGCAACGCATTTTCCTGCGTTTTGACGGTGTCACCGGCAAATCCCGCGTCTGGGTGAACGGCCGGTTCGTGCGCAGCCATTACGGCGGCCATACCACCTGGTACGCTGAGATTACGGAACATGTGGAACCCGGGACATGGGCGGAAGTGACAGTGGGGGTCACGGATGCCCAAACGGAAATTTCCGTTTTCAATTTCGGGGGCATAATCCGCAATGTCCAGTTGGTGGCCGTACCCCGTGCCTTTATCAGCCGCTTCCATGTGGAAACTGTTCTCGACAGCCTGCAACAAAAGGCTACGGTGACGGTGACCCTGGCGTTGGAAAACCCGGGACAGGGCCCACATGAAGTCCGGATGCATCTGCGGGACCCCGGCGGCAAGGCCTTGGCGATGGAAACCACATCCTGGACCCTGGACTGCACCCAACCTGATTCCCGGCTATCCTTTGTTATCCCAGATCCTGTCCTGTGGGATGCCGAACACCCCCACCTCTATCAGTTGTCCATGGAACTGCATACCCATGGGGTAGTCACCGAGACGGTTTCGCGTCGGTTTGGTATCCGCACCCTTGAGATTGTGGGTCGGGAGCTGCACGTCAATGGCCGCGCCGTCAAGCTGCGGGGTGTGAACCGCCACGATGTTCACCTGCTGACAGGCCGTACCGTGACGCCTGCCCAGGTGGAAACCGATGTCAGGCTTTTCCGGGAAGCCAACATCAATTTCATTCGCACTTCCCACTATCCGCCCCGTGAGGACTTCCTGGACTTCTGCGACGAGTATGGCATTTATGTGGAAGACGAGGCGTCGGTGGCCTTTGTGTACCAGTTCATCCAGCCCACGCAGAGTGACCCGGATTTCACCCGTGCCTATATGGATCAGTTTGTGGAGATGATCGAAAGGGATCGCAGTCATCCCTGTGTCATCATGTGGTCGCTGGCCAATGAATGCTGCTGGGGCACCAACTTCCGCCGCACGTTTGACTATGCCAAGGCAGCCGATCCGGCACGGCCCGTCCTCTTCAGTTATCCCAATACGATGCCGGAAGGTACACCGCCATGCGACATCTGGAGTTCCCATTACGCCAATTGGGATCGCGATCCCAGCGCACAGAGCGATACCTGGAGCCGGTTTGGCCCTGGCAGCGGCATGGTGCCGGTGTTGCACGACGAATATGCCCATATTGCCTGTTACGATACGCCGGAACAACGGCGCGATCCGGCCGTCCGCGAATTCTGGGGCGAGAGCATCAAGCGCTGGTGGGAGAGTATTTTCCTGACCCCCGGGGCCCTGGGCGGAGCGATCTGGGGCAGCGTCGATGACGAAATCATAGATCGGAAGGGATATACCACCAACCGGGAATGGGGCATCATTGATGGCTGGAGGCGCCTGAAGCCAGAGCACTGGTTAACCAAGAAAGCCTATTCGCCCGTCCGCCTGCAGGACTGGGTATTGCCCCCGCCCCAGCCGGATGGCACCGTCCATGTGCCCCTGGCCAACTGGTTTGATCACACGGGCATGGAGGAACTGACGGTGCAATGGCAGGCTGGTGACGCCGCGGGCAGTTTGCCGGGACCGGCCATAGCACCCCATGCCGCAGGGCATCTGGTGTTGCCACCGGAAGCAGTCCGGCAGGAAGCCCCCGTGCACCTGGCCTTTGTGCGCAGTCCCAACCTCGTGGTGGATGAGTTCCTGCTGGCCCCGGCCCTCCCGTCGCAAGGTGGGACCGCCGCATCCGCAGTCACCCCTCCCCGCCTGCGGGAACTGCCCCATGCCTATGGCATTGAGCATGCGGATTTCCAGATTGCGGTATCCCGCACCACCGGGATGCTGACGGCGGATGTCGGCGGGGAGCGGATTATCGAGAATGGGCCGCACCTGGTGCTGACCGGCAGGCCCCTGGACGCCTGGCAAGCCACGGAAGTAGCGGCGGTGCAGGAAGGGCAAGATGTCCAGATCCGGATCGCAGGTACGTATGGCAACATCGGCGTGGAGTTCGGGATCTGCGTCGATGGCACCGGTAGCCTGACGGTGGAATATCAAATCCCGGTCCTGCCGTACCCCAGCCCCCGATCCCGTGCGCTGCATGGGGGCCTGGACGTGGGCGGTTATCGGGAAGTAGGAGTGTACTTTGATTTGACAGGACGGGTGGACCGTCTCCAATGGGAACGCAAAGGCCTGTGGTCCGTGTATCCTGCGGATCACATTGGACGCAATCAGGGGGAAGCCCTGCGGGAACGGACCGGTGGGGATGAGGGTTTTCGCCAGGAACCGCTGTGGCCGTGGAGCCAGGACATGCGGAATTATTCCCTCTTCGGACGATACGATACAGGGGGACGCGGCACCCATGATTTTCGCGCCATGAAACACCATATCCGCAGGGCCAGTGTCGGCATGGCGGAAGGCCCGGCGCGCTTTACGGTGGAATCCCCTCACACCGAGGCCGTACGCCTGGAGGTACTGGCCGATCCGGACTGTTGGGTACCTGTCCATGATGCCGCGGTGCGCCGCGCCGGTTCCTGGGTGCAGGCGGTACCGGGATCGGACCGGGAGATGATCAGCAACAAGCGCGGCGACTATGTGGAGCTGGATTTCGAGGGCACGGGGATCTGCTGGATCGGCGCCGTGGACATGATCTACGGCAAGGCCGATGTCTATCTGGATGGTACATGGAAGGCCAGTGTAGATCTCAATCCTGAGGTATTGCATGGCACCGCCCGCGGCGAGCTCAAGGGGGAGAATGAAATTCTCTTTAGCCAGGAAGGACTGCCTCCCGGGACGCATACGCTCCGGGTGGCCGTCCGGGGCGAGCGCGGCACTGGTTCCCACAACCATTATGTCAGTGTGCACGGTTTTCGGATTCTGCGCCCGGGACCCGCCCGGGCAGGTGCGTTGCCATATCCTCAATGCCTGGAATTATCCGGAACTGACTTGGGGCAATTACATGAAGGATCCCATTGCCGTGGGTGCGGGATATGCCAACCGGATCAAGGCGAGGATACACAGCACATGACGGGACAGGATCGATCAAAGCTGCTGGAAATCCGGGATCTCAAGGTCCAGTTCCATCTGGAAGAAGGCACGGTGCGGGCTGTCGATGGCATGAACCTCGTGATTCAGCGCGGCCAGACGGTAGGCATAGTCGGGGAAAGTGGGTGCGGCAAGAGTGTGACGGCCCAGGCGGTATTGCGTATCGTACCTGCACCCGGCCAAATTGAGGCCGGGGAAATCCTCTATCACCGCCCCAAGGCCGGGGACGAGACGAATCTGGAGGCCACGGATCTATCCAGCTTGCCCGCCAACGGGGATGAAATGCGGGACATTCGCGGCAACGAGATCGTCATGGTATTTCAGGAACCCATGAGTTCCCTGGCCCCGGTGTACACCATCGGGCACCAGATTATGGAGGCGATTGAACTGCATCAGCATGTCGGCAAGCAGGAAGCGCGGGAACGCACGCTGGAAATTCTGCAACATGTTGGCATGCCCCAGCCGGACCAGACCATTGACAGCTATCCCCACCAGTTGAGCGGGGGCATGCGCCAGCGGGGCATGATCGCCATGGCCCTTTCCTGCAATCCTACGCTGCTCATCGCCGACGAGCCCACGACAGCGCTGGATGTTACGACCCAGGGCCAAATCCTGGATCTGATTCAGGATCTCCAGGATGAACTGGGCATGGCCATCATGTTTATCACCCATGATCTGGGGGTCATTGCCAAAATGGCGGAGTATGTGACCGTCATGTACCTCGGCAAGGTGGTCGAATCGGCGGATGTCGATACCATCTTCCATAATCCCCGGCATCCCTATACCAAAGCCCTGTTGCAGTCCATGCCCCGCATGGGCGCCAAGCAGCACAGGCTGCAGGCGGTGGAAGGCATGGTGCCCGATCCCTTTCACATTCCGCCGGGGTGTCCCTTTCATCCCCGCTGTGGCGAGTTTATGGCGGGGCGCTGTGATGCTGCCGAGCCGCCCTGGATTGAAACGGAGCCCGGACACGGGGTCCGCTGCGTCCTGTATGAATAAACAACCCGGAGTTTGGTGATGGCGAACGTGCGGGACAATGTCATACCTCTCCTGGAGGTCAGGGAGTTGCGCAAGCACTATCCCATCCAGCGGGGATTCTTGCGGCGTACCATCGGCCACGTCAAAGCCGTGGACGGCGTCAATTTTGAAATCTACCGGGGGGAAACCCTCGGGCTCGTGGGCGAATCCGGCTGCGGGAAGAGCACGACGGGACGGTGCCTCCTGCGGGCCATTGAACCTACGTCCGGCGAGATTATCTATTCCCTGGAGGACGGTGCCCCGGGCCGGGACATCGCCCATCTCAACCGTGAGGAATTGCGGGAGTTTCGTCGCTTCGGCCAGATGATCTTCCAGGATCCCTATTCATCGCTCAATCCCCGTATGACCCTGCTGCAAATTGTGGGCGAACCCCTGACCGTGAACGGCATCGCCAAGGGCGAAGAACTGGAACACCGGGTAGCCGATCTGCTGCGTCGGGTGGGTTTGCGTCCCGAATACCTGAAACGGTATCCCCATGCCTTCAGCGGTGGCCAGCGCCAGCGCATTGGCATTGCCCGATCCCTGGCTTTGGAGCCCCAGTTTGTCGTTTGTGACGAGCCGGTGTCAGCCCTGGACGTGTCGATTCAGGCCCAGACCCTGAATCTGCTGCAGGACTTGCAGGACGAATTCCATCTGACCTATCTCTTCGTGGCCCATGATCTCAATGTCGTGGCGCACATCGCCGACCGGGTGGCCGTCATGTACGTGGGCAAGATGGTGGAACTGACAGATGGCGATGCGCTGTTTGCGCATCCCCGGCATCCCTACACCGAAGTCCTGATGAGTTCGGTGCTCACGCCTGATCCCCGCGTCCATACCAAACAGATTTCCATGCCGGGGGAGGTGGCCAATCCGGCCAATCCTCCCTCGGGCTGTTATTTCCATCCGCGCTGCCAGTACGCAGAACCACGCTGCACCGAAGAAGAGCCTGAGTTGCGGGAAGTGACACCCAATCATTTTGTGAGTTGCCATCGGGCGGAAGAGATCACCCTGATGGGTGTGAGTTGAGGTGGCCGCCCCCGACAGGCTGGGCGTTCGGCGTCCTGTCTTGTCCATCGCTTGGGCAGGGGATACAGGAGAAGAGGAATCTGCAGACCGGACTGTTGCTACAGTTGTAAATATGTTGTAAGCGCCGGATTTGTTGCCTGTCGGTTACGGGTATCTGCCTGCCATGTCCTACGTTCCCATCGTGCGGCCAGGGGCGTGGGGAACTGGCCGCAGACACCGTGACCGTCTGGACCTCCTGTCTGGCCGCGTCAGATTATTCCTGCTCTGACGTGCCACTTCCCAAACCTGCAGATCTTTTGCTCCATCCACTCACCCTGCATTCCCGTCCCGGTCACACGGGACCCAAAGCAGGCACTTCCTCAGGACACTGCCACAATAATGACTTGGGCACAGCATCTATAGAACCGGTGCCTGGGAGGTATCCCCTTGTACGTAGGGCAGGACAATCGAAAAGGTGCTCCCCTTGCCCGGTTCGCTTTCGACGTGGATGTCGCCGCCGTGCTGGCGCACCATATTGCGTGCCAGACTGAGACCCAGGCCCCGGTTGTTCAGGCCCGGATTGAACGTCGGCTGGACCCGGTAGTAGGGTTCGAATATCGCTTCATGGTGATCCGGATCAATGCCCGGACCGGTGTCCCTGATCCACACCCGACACCATTCCTCCGTGCGATTGGCCCCGATGGCAACCTCCCCGTCCGGTGACGAATAGTCAATCGCGTTGATCATGATTTCCAGCAGTACATCGTTCTTGAAATACGCTCGATCGACCCGCAGAAAGGGGACGGTCGCAAAAGACTCCGTGACCAGCCTGACCTGTTTCTGTTCGGCCAAACCCTGTACGACGGACAGGGTTTCCTGCAGGAGGGGGGCCAGCGCAATCACCTCCTGGTGGAGCTGGACGTATCCGGATTCCGTGAAAAGCGCGTTGAGCGACCTGTCACTCATTTCAATCAGTTCCGAAACATTCTGGCGCATGTCCTGCCGAATCTCTTCGGCCATCGGATCGGTACCGTTATGCTGGCTGCGTTTGCTCAGGGTGGCGATGTCCAGTTCCAGGGCGCCCAACGCATTGCGCAGTTCATGGCTCAGGTTGGATGCCAGCTGCTGTTTGCTGTGCAGACTGCGGCCCAGGCGGCGCTGCAGGCCCTGAAAGGCCTGGGCCAGTTCCTGTACTTCGCGGATGCCATGCGTATTGGCCACCTGGACCGGGGTGGTGATTTCGGCGGTGTCCTGAATGTTCTTGATGGATTCTGTGATGTGGCTCAGGGGGGAGGCGAAAAAACGCGAGATGGCATACGTAGCGCCAACGACTACCAGCAGGCAGATGAGACTGGCAATCAGGAATATGTTCTGCAACAGACGATCGACATCGGCCAGAATGGCCTTGGACTGAATGACCTCGACGTAGCCGAGTACAGCCGGGGAGAGAGACTGGAGGTTGCGGCTGGTATCCGGGGCGTATATCGGGAGCAGGGCTACCCATACATCCTGCAGCTGGCACATCTCACAGGAATAGGTCCGTTCATCTTCCCCGGCGGCGCTGCTTGCCGTGTGCGCCTGCTGGCTGTAGCAGAAGCGGGTGTTGAACACATGCAGTTTGGCATTGGAG
Source organism: Caldilineaceae bacterium (assembly GCA_963664185.2). Lineage (GTDB taxonomy): Bacteria > Chloroflexota > Anaerolineae > Caldilineales > Caldilineaceae > Bin34. The sequence continues at coordinate 29,664 of CAXXOQ010000185.1, forward strand.
ATGACCGTATCCAGATTTGTCTCGTGCACCAGGTCAGCCCGTTCTTGCAGCAGTGCCCTGTATGGTGTATCCAGCAGATTGCAGGGCACCATGGAATCCAGCCGCCCGCTGGTCACGAGCACCCGCAGGCGGCCGTCATCGTCCGGAAACAGGATGCGCACGTGGTTGTGCGGTTCTGCCAGCAACAGGGTATGGCGAAACGCAATGGAGGCCGAAGGCAGGGGGGCCCGCAGCAATTCCGTGATCTGTTGCGAGATGGATACGGTTTCCTGGAGCAGCTGTTCCCGGAAACGGTTTTCCACGACGCGGTAGGCCGTAAACTTGATGCAGTACAGGGTCAGCACCACAATCAGGGTGATGACGACGGAATTGACCAGCGTCAGATAGCGGCCCAGGCGCATGGATTACAGGGGAGGCGTACTTATTGGGGGGCCAGCATGTAACCCTTGGTGCGCACCGTGCGGATCAGGTTGTCGGAGTCCGTTTCCTGGCCCAGTTTCTTGCGCAGGTAGCAGATATGGGTCCGGATCGTCTGCTTGTTGGACTGATCAAACAGCTGGTCCGATTCCTCTTCCGCATCACAAAGCACTTCATAGAATTTGACCAGGGGCACGACCTTGCCGTAGTTTTCCATCAGCAGGCCCAGATACTTGCCTTCCACCGGCGTGAGCTTGACGTCCAGGCCGGCATTCTCTGCCCGGTTCTCATCCCGGTACAGGGCCAGGTCCAGTTCCGGCACCTTCAACACTTCGTTCGTCACCGGCGCCGTCCGCTGGTTGGCTCTTTCCTGCAGAAGCCGGCTAACCTGGGCCAGCAGTCTTTGCTCGCCATCCCCCTTGCGGTGGAAGTAGTAGGCACCCAGTCCCAGAGCTTCCACATAGGTCTGGATGTTCTGTTCATCGGATGCCGGCTGTCCCGACACCACAATGACATAGGCATCCCGCGGGCCATGAGGCAGGCGCTTGAGCAAGGCCATGCCGTCAATGCCCGGCAATTTGATATCCAGCAGGACGATTTGCGGCCTGTGCAACGTAATCAGGCGTTCGCCTTCCTCCGCACTGTCGCAACTGAAAATCTGGATGTTGTCCAGGTGGCTATCCAGAAAACGCTGGGCCGACTTGCGGAAGTAACGGTCATCATCGATCAGAACGATTTTGCTTTTCATCGCAGGTCTCAATCAGGAACAATGCTCCCTCATTCTACACTGTCCGGATGGGGAGATGGCAGGGGATTTAACCCGCAGTCCCGGACAGAGGGCGTGTGGCCGGGAATGGCTGACCGCGACATTATGCCCCCAGCTGGTTTACAATGGCGGCAGGGCCGTCGGCAGGGGCCGGGAACGCCATGCCAGGCACAACAGGCCCAGGGACCGGGGCCATGCAGCACCAGCAGTGACAGGATACGTCATGACCACAGCATATCGGATGGAAAAGGACAGTCTGGGCGAGGTGGCCGTACCGCGCACGGCCCTGTATGGCGCGCAGACACAGCGGGCGGCAGACAATTTTCGTATCAGCCCCTATCGATTCCCCGCCTATTTCATCCGGGCGCTGGCGCAGTTGAAACAGGCCGCCGCTTTGGCCAATCGGGATCTGGACCTGCTGGCGCCGGCCAAGGCCCAGGCCATTGCCGAAGCCGCCGCGGCCGTGGCGACGGGACAGTATGATGCCGATTTTCCGCTGGACATTTTCCAGACAGGTTCCGGCACCAGTACCAACATGAATGCCAATGAAGTCATTGCGGCCCTGGCCAGTCGCGCCCTGGGGGAAGCTGTACACCCCAATGACGATGTCAACATGAGTCAGAGCAGCAACGATGTCATTCCCAGTGCCATGCATGTGAGTACCGTCTGTGCTGTGGCGGCAGAATTATTGCCTGCGCTGACCCAGCTGACCACCGACATTGGGCAGAAGATTGAGGAATGCGGGCATATCACCAAGACGGGTCGTACGCATCTGATGGATGCCATGCCGGTCACACTGGGCCAGGAGATGGGAGGCTGGCAGAGTCAGGTGGCCGCGGACAGGGGCCGCGTCAAGGCGGGTCTGGAGGGGTTGCTGGCCTTGCCCCTGGGGGGTACGGCTGTAGGCACCGGCATCAATGCCCACCCGGAATTCAGCCGCCGTGCCGTGGCGCACCTGGCCCGGTTGACGGGCATGGCCTTCTGCCCCTCGGCCAATTTCTTCGCCGGTATCGCGGCCCAGGATGCCATGGTAGACATGAGCGGACGATTGCGAACCGTCGCTGTGACCCTGATGAAGATTGGCAACGATCTGCGCTGGATGAACAGTGGCCCGATTGCCGGCCTGGGTGAGATTGCGCTGCCGGCCCTGCAGCCTGGCAGCAGTATCATGCCGGGCAAGATCAATCCCGTGATTCCCGAAGCCGTGACCATGGTAAGCGCCCAGGTGATGGGCAATGATGTCACCGTCGGCATTGCCGGACAGTCCGGAGTCTTTCAACTGAACGTCATGTTGCCGGTCATTGCCCATAACCTGCTGGAAAGCACGGAACTGCTGGGGCGCGCCTGCCGCCTGCTCGGGCAGCAGGCCATTGCAGGCTTTGTGGTCAACGAAGATCAGATCCGTGCCGCGCTGGAACGCAATCCCATTCTGGTCACGGCCCTGAATCCCGTGATCGGTTATGAACTGGGGGCATCCATTGCCAAGCAGGCCTATGCAGAGCAGCGATCCCTCAAGGAGGTGGCTCTGGAAAGGACAGACCTGACCGCGGCGGAACTGGACAGGCTGCTGGATCCCTCACGCTTGACCCAGGGCGGCATCTCGGCCTGACACCTATTCCCGGATATAGCCCAGCGGGTGCTGTTGCACGCCGTTCAGACGGATCTCCAGATGCAGATGGGGCCCCGTACTGCGGCCCGTATTGCCCAGGGTGCCGATCTGCTGTCCCTGGCGCACGCGGTCCCCGTTCTTGACCGTGATCGAGGCCAGATGGGCGTACAGCGAAGAGAAGCCATTGCCGTGGTCAATCACGACCAGGTTGCCATAGCCGTGATTCCACCCATAGTGGGCGTGGGCCACGACACCCTGATCACTGGCGACAATGGGCGTACCGATGCGTCCCGCGTAATCAATGGCGCGGTGTCCGGACCAGAATCCCTGCGTTATGTACGTGCCCGCAACGGCCGGGCGAAACTGTCCGGTGCCTTTGAAATCGCCCAAGGGGACATCGACGGCATACTGGATTGACGCCGGGGGCGGTGCCGGCTGGATGCCACCCGGCATAAAGAGATCCTGGCCTACGATCAGCGGCGTGTTCTGGCTGGCCAGATTGTTGAATTCATAGCCCACGATGTCGGGCACGACGGCTTCGTAGCGGTTGGCCAGTTCAAACAGCGTGTCGCCCGGCACAATCCTGTGCACGGCGCCGTCCACCGGGGGAACGAACAGGATGTCACCGATGTTGAGGTGGGAAGACGTTTCCAGATGGGGATTGGCCCATTGAATGGAAGTAGGCTGCAGGTTGTTGCGCGAGGCAATGCTCCACACGGAATCCCCGGCCACCACGGTATACCGGTACATCCCCAACGCATTGACCTCCCGGGCGCGTTCCGGCTGCGCGACGCGTTCCTCGCGATTGTTGCGGATCAGACTGGTGACAGGACGATTGAGACGCACGATCAGTCCCCGCTCCGCATCACCTTCCACAATCTGGGCCGGGTCCAGGGTTTGGGCCGCTCCCGCGGCACTGAAGCGGCCGCCCGGCAATCCCATCCGCAATTCCAGCGCCTGGAAATTGGTCTGGACCACCGTCACACCCACCACCATGACCAATACTGTGACGATCATGATCAAGGACTGGTGCAGGCGGAACCGGTCCAGCCAGGATTGGGGTATCGGGCGTGTTACCAGCGCTGGATCTGCCTGGAGATGGGTAGCGGTAGGCGGGCTATGGTGCAGGGAGGACGATGGGTAAGAGGAAGACACGCGGCGACGGGAAGGCAAGGACAAGAGCTGGGCCTATCGTATCACTGTCTGGCGTTTTGCGCCATGGCCAACACCACCGGTAGACCCGGTCAGATCAGGCAGGGTCCCCCCTGAGGGGGTGACCGCAACCTGTCCCCGCCCGGCGCCTTAAACCGTCAGCTTGGTGAGAAAGTCGTTGTTGTCAGCGGACTTGCTGAGGCGTTCCAGGATGGGCAGGATGGCTTCCTGGCTGCCGCCTACCGCATCGATCATCCGGCGCAAGGTATACACCTTGGTCAGAATCTCCGGGTCCAGCAGTTTTTCTTCGGCCCGTGTACCACTGCGCTCGACATCGATGGCCGGGAAAATGCGCCTCTCGGCCAAGCGCCGATCCAGATGCAGTTCCATGTTGCCCGTACCCTTGAACTCTTCGTAAATCATGTCGTCCATACGGCTGCCGGTGTCCACCAGGGTCGTGGCCAGAATGGTCAGGGAGCCGCCCTCTTCAATGTTGCGGGCTGTACCGAAAATCTTCTTGGGCGGGTAAAGTGCAGCCGGGTCAATGCCTCCGGACAGGGTGCGACCGGATGGGGGTACCACCAGATTGTAGGCCCGGGACAGGCGCGTGATGCTGTCCAGCAAAATCACCACATCGCGCCGGAATTCCACCAGCCGGCGGGCACGCTCCAGGGCCGTTTCCGATACCCGGACATGATTGGCGACCGGTTCGTCGAACGTACTGCTGAAAACCTCCCCCTGCACCGAGCGCTCCATGTCCGTCACTTCCTCCGGGCGCTCCCCAATCAGCAGCACCATCAGATGGACATCGTCGTGGTTGTCGGTAATGCCGTTGGCGATACGCTTGAGGATCGTGGTTTTGCCGGCCATGGGTGGGGATACGATGAGTCCGCGCTGTCCCCGACCGATGGGGCAAACCAGGTCAATGAGACGGGTGGCCAGGAGGTTGGGTGATGTTTCCAGGTACAGCTGTTCTTCCGGGAAGATGGGAGTCAATTGCTCGAACCGGGGACGCAGCTTGGCCTCATGCGGTTCCCGGTCGTTGACGGTCTCGACCTTGAGCAATCCGTTGTAGCGTTCCGAGTTCTTCGGCGGCCGGAAGTGGCCAATGACCATGTCACCGGTACGCAGGCCAAAACGCCGGATCTGGCTTTGGCTGACATACACATCCTCAGGTCCGGGCAACAGATGCTCCGTGCGCAGAAAACCGATGCCATCCGGCATGATTTCCAGCACGCCGCCACCAAAGATATTGCCTTTGGCCTCGGCCACGTTGCGCAGAATGTTGAAGATCAGGTCATCCTTGCCCAGGCGTGTGGCGCGCCGGACCTTGTGGTCTTTGGCAATGGCCAGGACATCTGCCTGATTCAACAGGCGCAGGTTGGTATAGGTCAGTTTAGGGGGTGGTGTGATTTCCCGCGTTGGTGCCGTGACCATGAGAATCTCCCGTCCAGAAATCAAGACTTGGCCGAATGTCCGTGCAGAGAGACGCCGCTGCCGGGGCTGTCCGGCGCTATCGCTGCCAAACCGATGGAATTTTCGCTCTGCAGAATCATTGTCAGAAAAGCCAAAGGTGCTCGTGAAAGATGATGACCACACATACGGCGGTGTCTCTGGTCAGACTCCAGGCATGAACAGGATCAGAAACCTGCCGTGGCATGGCAAAAAAGAATTTTGGGCCCGTTGGTGGAACCGTTTGTGATGCCCTGCGCGTGGCCATCCGGCATGCATGTGGGTGGCCGCATAACAGTGCAGCAAACCTGCGAAGGGATTCTCCCGCCAGGGTGGTGGCATTGTTTAGGACACGGCTGCGTCTTGGTGCATGGGAAGCATTCCAACCGGGCAATGCAAATACTCTATGGAATTGAGCTTTGCGGTGAAATCTCAGTTGCGGACCAGATTTGCTGCGGTTCCTGGCGATCAGCAGTGTCCAGTGAATGACAGGAGACTGCAGAACCGGAAAACAACTGAATTGAAAAACAGCAAGGGGGAAAGCAATACGCAACAGGCGCATTGCCATGATTGTACATACTATCACACTTGCGACCTGGTTGCAACCAGGGCCATCGCCAGATGGGATCTGTCCCTATCCCCCTATCCCCATAAGGCAGATCCCATGGGCAGGCGTTGTTCCCCTGCCTGCCGGGTCGGGCACGTCTCATCCGCGTGGAAACCGCAAGACGTCTCGGGAACACTTGCCCATCCGCCACGCCATCCGTGACCGCCCGCCCCCTTGTGCTGTCCGGCGTGCGGCCGGCTCCGGCAAGCAAAGACCTGCCCGGTGCGTTGCGCTCGCCAGCGCCGACGTGCGGATAGTGCCCCGGATGATTCGGAGGAAGGTGCGGGGCGTTGAGCCATCTGGCGACGGCCTGGATGGCAACGTCAACGGGGAAAAGACGAGTTTGCGGGGGCATGGCCGGCTGGAAGCCGCAATGGAAGCCCGCAACCGGCTAGCCTGCAGTTGACGGGGATCCCCGGAGGGTCAGGCGAAGCGTTGGTGAGGATGGGACGGCAACATGCAACCGGCCCAGGGTCCTATGGTCTGATCCGGCAAATCGTACAGGCACATGCCCGATTCAAAGATGACAAAACCCCGCTTGAGATAATTGTCCAGGGCATGGGGATGATTCCAGTTCACACGTGTGCAGCCAGATGCGGTGTGGTTGCATGTTCCAGGCGGCATCAATGGCTTGGGAAAGCAGCCAGGCACCCAGGCCCTGTTTCTGAAAAACTGCGGAGCAGACCGAAACTGGCAATCTCCACTCCTTGGGTTGTCTGTTTCAACTCGAAGTAACCCGCTGGCGTTTCCTGGACATATAGCACCCAGGTCTGGAACCCGGGAGCGGACACCATGTCCATCCATTGTTGGTAGGACCAACCCAGCTTGTCGATCCAGAACCAATCCCCGCCCACGGCCGTATAGAGAAAACGGCTGAATTCCGGGCAGGGAATCCGGGAACGCCGCAAGGCGGTCTGCGCAGGCTGGTGCGGCACGGGATTCCCCTGCGTCCTGTCTGTCATGTGCAGAAAATAGCGTTTGGCTTTGACTAGCATAGGAAAACAGCAACTCCTGGACTGGGAAGAGCCCAATGACAAACCGGGCCAACGGGAACGTGACAGGGTGGTCGTAGGCTGGCAGTCTCTGACAGTGTAGATCGCCTCCAGGAAAATACAAGAGGTTGCCTGCAGAAATTGCCCTGCGGCAGGGTAGGAGAAGTGCAGGTCAGGACCGGCATCGGTGAAACCACAACTCCATGGTGGTTATCCCCGGCGGGGATAACCAAGGACGATGAACTTCAAGCTGCTGAGCGGGAGGCTTACTTGCCAGGGATGCTGGACAACTGGTCATACTTCCCTGAGCGCGTCCCCGGGAGGCGCCTGGCAAGGGACTGGATATCCAGGGCGCGCAGGATGCCATGCGCTGCACGATACAAAGGCTCTGCCGCCTCCACAAAAGGGACAGGTCAAAGGGATTTCATGCCCCAACCAAAAAGGGGCGGCTTCGCAAGAAGCCGCCCCTTTCGGATCCTGGTTATGGAAAAACAGCCGGTACTTTACTCCGTTTCCGTCCGGGTTCGATTCTGCAGGAACTTGGGAAGAACGACCCACATGGTGAAGAAGGCAGTGAAACCAACAAGTGCGAGAACCAAACCCATGATGCTGTCCTTTCTGTAACTCATGCTGAGGAATTAACTCAATGCATCAATTCTAACCTCCCGCACGAGGCCAGGAAATGGCAATGGCAACGAAATTCGGGCCAATTCATTGGGCATTGTGCACAATGCCCAGTGGGAACAGGGTTCAGGTCCCGGATGCGGCCTCGTCAGCTGGCCAGAGGGAGCGCAAGAAGGCGATGCTGGCCGCTACTTCCTCGGCCAGATTCTGCCAGCGACATTCGACCGAAATCAGTCCGTCATACCCGGCCCGGTTGACTTCCTCCACAAACGTGGCGTAGGGATATTGGCCGGAACCCGGATAGAGGCGACCGGTATCGGCTACATGGATGTGGCTGAGCCAGGGCCCAAACTCGGAAATGTGACTGAGGGGTTCCTGGTCTTCGTCCATGTGATAAAAGTCCGCCAGTACACGGATATGGGGATGGGCGACACGTTCGGCAAAACGCACCCCTTCCTCCACCGAGTTGATAATGTTCGATTCTTTCAGGTTCAGAGGCTCAATAGCAATGGTGATATTGTACTGGGCGGCCCAGTGTCCCGCCAGATGCAGGAACCGCACGATCTGTTCTTCGGCCAAGGACCGGTCAAAATCGTCTGGTACATTCCGGGATCCGGCGCTGCCCCAGACCACAACTTCTGCCCCCACGACCGCCGCCCGGGACAGGGCGGTATCCAGATAATCGGAGACCTGCTTCCAGTCCACTTCGGGCCCGGTAACCCGGATTTCAGGCGGGATAAAGCCGCTGAACGCCTTGATCGGCAGGGAGGCGTCCTCAAATTCCTGCATGCGGGCCTGGACCTCGGGGGCATCATCCGGCAGGAGGGGCAGGAGGTTGGCCACACCGCATTCAAGGTAGTCACAGCCGCCGCCGGCGGCAATGGCATGGGACGAAATGGGATTGCAGATACCAAATTCAATCATGGTCAGGATCCTGGAAATGCCAAAAGTGAAAGGATGCTCAGACAGGAAACAGGCGATCTATCCGCTTGTGCTGCATGGCCTGGTCGGCAATCCGCACACACACCCGGACTTCGTCAATCAGGCGGGCGTAGCGGGATTCGACCGTGTGGCCCTGCACCCAGCGCAGGTAGAGCTGCTGCAAAATGGTGGCCAGTTTCAGATGACCAAAGACAAAATAGAATACTATGTTTTCCAGGTTGCGTTGGCTTTCCCGGGCATACAGTTCCACGACTTCCGTGCGGGAAGGATTGCCGGGCAGAAAGGTGGGACTGTGCCGCAGCGTGTGCATCAGGGGCGGATCCTCCCGGTCAATCCAGTAGGCCAGACAACTGCCCAAGTCCATGAGCGGATCCCCGACGGTCGCCATTTCCCAATCCAGGACGGCCCGGATACGCCAGGGAGCTGCCGGATCCAGGATCACATTGTCATATTTGTAATCGTTGTGGATGAGAGTGGCCTGGCCACTGGCAGGACGCTGTTCCTCCAGCCAGCGGACAAGCGGCGCCACATCGGGGGGCATCCTCCGTGTACGCGGCCCGGTAACGGCCATGCCAACCTCGAATCTGGCGTTCCACATAGCCCTCCGGCCACCCCAGCTTTGTCAGCTGGGCGGTAACCAGATCCACGGCGTGCAATGCCACCAGATTAAGGATAAAGGACTGTCCGATACGGGCCATGATCTCTGGGGCAGGCCGGTCCGAGACGGCCATATCGGTCCGCAGGATGGTGCCCGGCACGCACTCCATCAGATAAAAGGGCCGTCCCAGGACCGCTTCCTGCTCACAGAACAGGATGGGAATGGGAATGGTCCGGTAGGTATGCCGGAGCCCCGACAGGATGCGGTATTCCCGCCCCACATCGTGCGCGGTGGGAATGTTGTGTTGGGGCGGTGGTGTCCGCAACACCCACCGGTGACCGGCGGCATCCGACACCCGAAACGTCAGATTGGAGAACCCGCGTGGATACTGCTGTACCTGGACGGGGGGTGAGCAGGGCAGGTCCGACTGTTGCAGGTAAGCCGTCAGGGCCCGGATATCCAACTCATGGCCGGCACGAACGGCGACCGGCTGATCGAAAGGCAATGGTGGCATAGTCCCAAGTGTATCCAAAGACGGGTCCCCATGCTACGTGAAGCGCGGGTCCGCCCGCGGGCATTTCCGGTCCGGTCCCGCATCAGAGTGAAATCGCGAGACCGTGCTCCGCCAGCATGGCGCGGGCTACCACAGTCTTGTGCACCTCGTCCGTCCCATCATAAATACGGGCACATCGTTCGTGGCGGTACCAGTAGGACAGCACCCGATCCTCGCTCACACCAACCGCGCCCAGCGCCTGAATGGCCTTGTCCACCACCCGCTGCAACACCCCCGCCACATGGAACTTGATGATCGAAATCGGGACACGCAAGGCCGCAGGGTCCTGGGTCTCCATCTGTCCGGCCGTGTGCAGCACCAGCAGGCGGGCGGCGTCCACTTCGGCCCGACACTCGGCGATGGTGTGCTGGATCGACTGCCGCATGCCCAGCTTCCGGCCCGGCGCGATCTCCCGGGTGGCGGCGTGCTCGCACATGATGTCCAGGGCACGGGCACAGATCCCGATCCAGCGCATGCAGTGATGAATCCGTCCCGGTCCCAGGCGCTCCTGGGCCAGGGCGAAGCCGGCCCCGGCAGATCCCAGCAGGGCATCAGGCGGCAGCCGGCAATCATGGAAACGCAATTCGGAGTGGCTGAACCAGCCGGCGCCTTCCTCGCCCATAATCCGGATGCGCCGCACCTGCTCATAGCCGTCGGTAGCCGTCGGTACCAGAAACAGGCTGGCCCGTCGGTAGCGTTCGGCGCCCGGATCCGTGATGGCCATGACCAGGACGAAATCCGCGCCGTCAGCCGCGGTGACAAACCACTTGTGTCCGTTCAACACCCACGCCTGGCCCTGACGCTGGGCTGTGGTACTCATCCAGACCGGGTTGGAGCCGGCGTGTTCCGGCTCGGTCATGGCGAAGCAACTGCGAATCTCCCCCGCCACCAGGGGTGCCAGGAAGCGTCGCTTTTGCGCCGGTGTGGCGTGGAGCGCGAGAATTTCCATGTTGCCCACGTCCGGCGACTGGCAATTGAAGCAATAATGCCCCAGGGGGCTGCGGCCCAGCAGTTCACTGACATGGGCAAACTGGCTGAGAGGCAATCCCATTCCGCCGGCAGCCCTGGGAAAATGGGGGGCCCAGAGCTTGGTCGACCGGTGGGCCTGCCGCAACGCGGCCAACTCTGCCGCCACGCTTGCCGGGCCCTCCTGCAGGAACCGGGGTTCCAGGGGCAGGATGTGTTCCTCCAGCAGGCTGCGCAGCCGCTGCAGCAAGTCGGAAGTGTCCGCTGAGGGTTGCATAGAGGTGAGAACTACCGTGAATGCCCAAACACCAGATCAATGAAGCCATGCGGGCCCAGGCGGGAGATCAGGCCTGGGACCGGGCCCGGGAGGGTGGCCGCCTACCCCCGGAACCCTTCCTTTTCGACGGGAACCGGTTGCGCCGCATCCTGACAATGGCCTGGCGCACCGGCGGCAGGCGCACCGCCAGCATCAGGACCACCAGTTCCATTCGGAAGTAACTCTTGGTGAGCAGTTGCCCGAACAGCACGTCCAGCTGGCCCTCGGTCAGCAGTGTCAACAGATTGGGCCGCTTGTCCACCCAGATATAGTGCAGGGCACCGAGAATCACAATGATGTACATCAGCTTGTGCAGGCGGGACCAGTTTTTTGCGCAGGCGGCGCTGCCAGCCCTGCGTCGAGGTTATGGCCAGGGGCAGCATCAGCACCAAGGCACCGAATCCTACCCGGTAGATGTTGCGTCCCAGAATGTCGGAGAAGATGTCGGTCCAGTAAAAGGCATGAAACAGCGTCACGAAGATGATGAAGTGCATGACGATAAACGCGAAGCCGTAAAGGCCCAAAGGGCGGCGGACGCGGATGATGGGTGACCAGCCCGTAATGATGTAGAGAGGCGTACAGGCCAGGGACAGCAAAAGCAGATTGAGACCTGTGTGTCCGGAAACGGAGGTCAGCCAATCCACCTCGTCAATGGGGTTCTCGACAATGTACAGGACAAGATGCAGCAGGGCCCAGAGGATAACGCCCGCATGGGTGACAAGAGTCAACCAGTGCATGCGCCTGGCTTTCATCCAATCCTGCAGTGCCTGCACCATGGTTCCCACCCTTCCTGTACTTGGCATACCGGGCAAGGGGCTGTCTTCCCGGTATCAGGCCACAGCCCCGCCGACCGATCAACGGCCCCAACTCAGAAGTTGGCTTTCAGGTCCATGCCTTCATACAAATGGGCCACCTGTTCTTCGTAGCCGTTGAACAGAAGTGTATCGCGTTGCCCACGCTCGCCAATGCGCCGCTCACGGGCCTGGGACCAGCGTGGATGGTTCACATCGGGGTTCACGTTGGAGTAGAAACCGTACTCATTGGGCCCGGCACTCATCCACAGGGAAGTAGGCATTTCCGCCACCAAATCAATCTTGACGATCGACTTGATGCTCTTGAACCCGTATTTCCAGGGCACCACCAGGCGCACGGGAGCGCCGTTCTGGTTGGGCAGGGGCTCGCCGTAGAGGCCAGTCGCCAGGATCGCGAGATCATGCATGGCCTCATCCATGCGCAGTCCTTCCACATAGGGCCAGTTGTAGCCAAATTTCTGCCCCGGCATATTCTGCGGGTCATATATGGTTTCAAAACGGACATACTGGGCATAGGATGTGGGCTTCACTTCCTCCAGCAACGCGCGCAGCGGGAAGCCATGCCAGGGAATGACCATGGACCACGCTTCCACGCACCGCAGGCGGTAGATGCGATCCTCGGAGGGAAAACGGTCCAGGTCCTCCAGGGTGTAGGTACCGGGATTCTCGACCATGCCTCCCACTTCTACCTGCCACGGCGAAGTCTGGAAATCCTTGGCCATGGAAGCCACACGCTGTTTGTCCACCGTGAACTCATAGAAGTTGTTGTAATTGGTAATGTCCCGGAAGGAATTCATGGGATCGCCCAGTTCATCCGTCAAATCCTCGTAATTGATCGAGGCGGGAGCGGCATCGGCCGCCGGGGCGGCCGCAGGTGCCGCCGCTTCCGGTGCCGCCGCGGCTTCCGGCGCGGGCGCAGGTTCGGGATCAGGCATGTTGCAGGCACCTACCAGGACTCCGCCCACCAGCGTGCCGGTGGCCTGCATGAAACGCCGGCGATTGAGATAGACCGCTTTGGGCGTGACTTCAGATTCGGGGATAGAAGGGATCTTGCTCATGGGAAATCTCCTGATTCCTGCAGGGGACAATGCGACGGGCATAGGACGGAGTCCAGCATCAACCAGGCCATTTCCGCGAATCGGACCGTGGCAATGCCACAGGACAATGCTGGCATGACAACAGGGTAAACTCGATACATGGAATCCGGCATGCACATGAGATGAAGTTTAAGTAAGGGAATTATATTATATGGTTAACGTGACAACCCGAAGTCTGGCCTGCCAGCTGGTAGGCCACGGCGTTGTTCTCCGGCAACAGACGCAACCACACACTGCGGATTACGGTCGGGGCTTTGGCTTGTGCTACAGTGTTCTGAGCAGGCATGGCACTCGGATTTCCATCGCTGTGAGGAAGCGGTAGGCAGTCATAGTGCCTATCGTTTTCGCTTATTCTACCACTGAATAGGAACGTACTGCCACACCAAGACCGATGGACATGTCCGTTGTTGCTCTGGGCGAACTCCACGTTGGGCCTCATGATGTACTGGTGGCAGGGAACACGGCAGCAGGGCCGATCCATCTTCACGATCTCCCGGTTGCCGGAATTGCATGTACTGGACGCACGGCGGCTCACCGATTTCCCGCTTGACAAGTGTCGGATAATATTTGACGAATTCCGCACGCGATCCCTGTTGCCGACTAACGAGGCTTACCGCGATCCTGTGCGCAAGGACCTGGATGCGGCCCTATGGCACCTGCTGGAATTGCCGGACAGTCTGTTGCCACACCTGGACTTGGTCAGGGATCAGTGGTGTGCGGAACCCTCTGTACACGGAGGGAAACGGACACGACCGGACTTCGCCTGATGGAAGTTCCAGATCCCGGATGCATAGTCAAGTCTATTCCCCTTTGAGAAGGTTCCTGTACCACGGCGACGGCAGAAACGTGGCGGCTTGGCTACAGCCCATATGGGCTTCGCCTGAATGTAGCTGCACGGGTATCTGCACGCCACACAGATTGTCCACCATAAAGGAGGATCCTTCATGATATCTACCAAGCCTGCTGGCAGATGCCTGCACAACATCCTCACCCACGGCAGCGGCTGTTCACTACCCACAGAAGCGGGCCAGGCACAGGGAATGATTAGGCAGGATCCCCACCCGGCGCCGGAAACCGCTTACTCTCCTGTAGCCACTGCCTACCTGCCGCTGTGAGCCGGTATTTCTGATTACGGTGGGCTCGGTGTGCGGGATGGGTCATGCAAATCAGATTGGATTCCAGGGCCGGTTGCAGATAGTGACGGGCGAAATGCTTGCGGTCCGTCAGTCCCATCCGTTGCATGATTTCCGCCCGGCCCAAGTCGCGGTCCAGGCAGGCAAGCAGGCGGTGAAGCGCCGTCCCTTGCTGGGGGGTTTGCTGGGGGGTTTGCTGGGGGGTTTGCTGGGGGGTGTCAAGAGGCAGGCCATCCGCACCGGGCCTGCGAAAAACCACCGTAACCCAGTGGTCACTGACATCAAAGACGGGCTCGGCAAGGCCATGGGCCAGGCAGGAATCCCGAATGCGCTGGATACCGCTGCCCACCTGTTCCACCAGTCGCATACGATACAGCATGTTGAACAGGAGACGATTGCGAGGCATACTCAGCTGCCCCAGGTCTGAAGCCGTCATTCCCGCCGGCAGGCCTCCCGGGGTCACGATTTCCACCCTGTCCCGGAAGATATACACATGCACGCTTGCCGTACTGTGGTAGTCACGGTGAGCCAGAGCGTTGACCACCGCTTCGCGCAGGGCAGGTTCAGGCAGTTCAAGGCGTTCATCCCGGCCCCGGCCATGAGGAATCAGAGCAGTATTCAGTTTGGACCGCAGATAAGCCATTACATCCTGGCAGATCCCATAGAGGTCCTGCGTGAATTCCTGACGGTCCAGGATTACAGTCTTGCCGGTTCCCTGAAACACCGCACAGGTAACACTCGCGGCCAGGGTGTAACGGGTTATGTCCTCTGCCAGCAGCCAGGCGCCAGCATACGTCATCCCTTCAGGCCCCAGAAGACGGAGATTCTCCAGGACGCGGTGAGGATTGAGACCTGTCTCAATCCTGGCCCGGTGAGCAAAGGGCTCCCACCGTTCCGGGGAAATCGCAGAGTTGAGGTCAAAGTCCGGACAAGGGGTTTCATCCAGGCGTATCTGGCCTTCGCGCAGAAAAAAGTCCCGGACCTGATCACGGGTCAGCTGCTGGCAGACAGCGCCTTCACGCAGGAAAAACCGCCCCCTTTCCGCAAACGGTTTTCCCCGCTGTTCAGGCACTGTGACGACCAGTACCTCCCCCACGCTTTCCACCTCCACCACAACGGATGGATCGACATTGCGGGCCATACTGTGAATCCGCGCTTTTTCACGGTTGTGGTCAGGGACACCCACGGGGTGGCCCTGGTCATTGACACCTACCAGAATAGTGCCGCCCGTAGCGTTGGCAAAGGCGCACAGTTCACGAGCCAAATCTTTGGACACTGCCTGCTTGAACTCTATGGTGAATCCCTCGCCAAGGGCGAGCAGACTGGAAAGTTCCTTTGGCCCCATCGGTACGTCCGTTCCTGCTGGCTCATTTCAATCACCCCATTATAGGGCAACTCAAATCAGGAAGTCTGCTCTTGCGGTGATGCACAGTCTGGCAGTTCAGGATTGGCGGCCATGAGCTACTTTTGCCGTAATTATTCTTTGGGAATTACATAGTTGACTCGACAACCCAAAGTCTGGGCTGCCAGCCCCTACTATTACCTTCCCGGGGCATCAGACGTCTGATGTGGAATTAGCAATGGTTTGGACAGTTTTCAGGGTGCAGCGGGGACGATCTGCCCGTATGGGCAGAAGGCCTGGCACTCCGGCCGGGATTGCAGGGAGTTTCGCCCTGGGGCCCAAATGGCCATAAAGGGTTCCCGCCGGTGGCGCCCCCTGGGGATCCCCGAGGCTTGGCGGGTCACGTGCGCCAGGGCCAAGCGGCCCCGCGGATGGCCCTGCGGGTAGCGTGGTGCTATCTTGGCCCAGGTCAGGGCGGTGCGAATGACATGGAAGTGGCAGTCCCGACGCGCGGCAGAACGCGCCGGACCGTGGTTTCGGCCCCGGTGTGGTTGGGCGTCCCGGAAGAGGCATGCAATCGGGCAACGGGCCCGGTAGAGGCGATACAGGCGGTCCGGAGCCATGTCGGTATCGGTCCGGAACCGCCGTGTGCCTTCCGTCTCTGTGGGGGATGCCCCCCAAGGCCGGACGGCCACGACCCGGAGCCAGCGCGGAAAGGTGCGGTGGTGCCGCACGCCCTGATAGAGGATAATGCCTTCTTGTGGCAGATCGCGAGCGGTGAGAGGGGACAGGTCCGTGCGCGGGAAGCGGTCGCCATAGACGTGGGAGCGACCCCGTCGGGCCTGGGGCCGGTATACCGAGAGCGCCGGGGGGCATGGCGCGGCCATGGGCCTACGGGATGCAGGCCCCATGCTTCCTCCCCGTCCCGGCATGGGCGAGTGCGGTAGGCGCCCTCGGCCACGACATAGGCTATCGGCGGGCACGGTGTGACGGCCCGCGCTTCGGCCCGTGGGGCGAGGCCTGGGTGGATGACCGGACGTGTCGCGCCCGGCATGACCGCCGCCGGATCGGTGGGGCGCACACGGACCCCATAGGCGCCATGTGCGTCAACATCCCGACACGACAGCCACGAAATCTCCAGCCCCTTGTCCCTGCATCCCGTATGCCCATTCCCAAAACGGCCGCGGCCATGGGTGTGCATGCCACGCTTGGGCATGCAACGGCGGTCCAGGACCAGGCCTGGAGGGGATCCGCAGGCAAGACCGTCTGCCATCCCGCCCGATGCAGGGTGGGGCAATCCCGACCCCGGTCCTGACCGCGGGTATAGGTCCGGGTACACAAGCCACCCAAACGGCCCAGGTCGCGGCAATGGGCACGCCCGGGTGGGGCCCACCGCAAAGGCCGCCAAAGGGACAGAAACTGGCGGTGGGGTTGGCTCCGCGGCCGGGATGCGCGTACGATAGGCCACAGGTGCATGGGGCCCGCTTCTCCTCGGTTTGTGTTTTCCTACCCCCAGGATAGCCGGTCCCGTGTGCCGGGACGATAACCCGAAACCTGTCCAAACTATTGTTAAAATGCAATCGCCCTGCGTGTTCATCGTGCTCTTGAGAAAACAGCACCCTCTTTGTTACAATAGGGTACTGGTTGGCCACGCCCACTGTTATTTCTGAGCCCCCTGTTGCCCTATGCGCAGCGAGGTCTTGACCTATGATCCTCTGCTTCCTGCCGGTCTGCCAGTTTTGTGTCCCCATGCCTGTAGGCACATGTGTACAGCATCAAGGAGTGAATCCCTATGCGTTGGTCAAAGTTTCTAGTGTCTGTTCTGACTCTCAGTCTGTTGCTGCTGGCAGCTTGCGGTGTGCCCGAGAGTGAGGCACCCGCCGAAGTGGAAGCAGCCCCTGAGGCCGAAGCCGTCGAATCCGACAGCAAATATTCCCAGTCGCCGTATCTGGACGCGCAGGTCGCATCAGGCGAACTGGCACCTGTGGAAGAACGCCTGCCGATCAATCCGCTGGTGGTAGTGCCGGGCATTGTGTCCGAGGTCACCGATCTGCCGGAACTGGAGATCGGGGAATACGGTGGTGTCATGCGCTTTGCCCACCCAAATCCGGACTGGAATCCGGATGTCTTCATCATGCTGAATGAGAATGTACTGGCCGCTCCCGGCATTGGTGTTGCCGGCATTTACGGCAACATCGTCGAGAGCTACGAGGTGAATGAGGACAACACCATTTTCACGTTCAACCTGCGGGAAGGCCTGAAATGGTCCGACGGCGAGCCCGTCACGACCGCCGATGTGCGGTTTGCCTATGAAGATGTGTTGCTGAACGAATCCCTGACGGCCGGCATACCCAACAAATTCCGTTCGGCCGGCAGTCCGACCGGCGAGCCGATGAACCTCGAAATCTTGGATGACTATACGTTCCGCATCACCTTTGCCGAAAAATACGGCGGGTTCCTGCGCGAGTTGAGCATCAAGGGTTGGCAGGGCTACACGGATCTGTTCAAGCCGGCCCACCACCTCAAGACGGTGCATGCCAGTTACGCTGATGCCGATGCTCTCAAAACGATGATGGAGGAGAAGGGCCTGGACACAGAGAAAGCCCTGTTCGCCGCTGTGGACTGCCTGAACTGGCATATCCCGCGCCAGAAATGCAATGGTTTTCCCGCCATGTGGCCCTGGATGAATGTCACAGAAAGCGAAGGCTTCATGAAGTTCGTGCGCAATCCGTACTATTTCAAGGTGGATGCGGCGGGCAACCAGCTGCCCTACATTGATGAAGTGGTGTCGGTACTGGTGGGTGACACCGACGGCGTGAACCTGAAAGTGTTTGCCGATGAAATTGACATGCTCCGGGAAGACACGGCGTTGCTGAAACTGCCGCTGTACCAGGAAGCCAAGGACAAGGGCTACATTAATTTCATCATTCTGGACAATCATGTGGATCCCACTGCCTTCTGGCTGAATCTCACCTACGAGGATGAGGTGTGGCGGGAAGTGGTCGGCAATGTAGAGTTCCGGCGGGCCCTGAACATGGCCATCAACCGGGAGGAAATCATTGAGAGCATCTACTTTGGTTTTGGCTCGCTGCCCGAGCTGGTGCCCGGTGAATTCGATCCGGACAAAGCCAGTGAAATGCTCGACGCCATCGGGATGGACCAGCGTGACAGCGAAGGCTGGCGGCTGGGCCCGGATGGCAATACGTTTGTCATTCCCATTGAACATGCGGACCACGCCCCCGATATTGGCCCGGTGGCCGAACTGCTGACAGAGTATTTCCAGGATGTCGGGATCAAGACGACCCTCAAGCAGATCGAGCCCTCCCTCTGGGGCCAGCGCCGGAATGCGGGGGAACTGCAGGCTACCCTGATTTGGTCCGTGCAGCCCATGTGGAGGAACGGTACCTGGACCGACTACCTGCCACGCAACCATTGGGCCCACACATGGCAGACATGGCTGGACACGAACGGGGAAAGCGGCGAAGAACCCCCGCCCGAGGTCCTGCGCCTTATCGAGGTGCATCAGGGCCGGGTCCAGGCCATTCCCGCTTCGCCCGAGGATTTGGCCCTGACCGAGGAAATGTACCAGATCCACTATGACAATGTCTTTGTCTTCAACATTGCCGAAAAGGTGGGATACGTCCTGGTAACGGATGCGGCGATGCGCAACGTGCCGATCGCAGGCCAGGCGATTGCAGGCAACAACAGCGGAGAGCAAATGTTCTACGCCAGCGAATAGCGCAGGGAACCTGCGATTTGGCCGGGACCGGAGGGGAGCCCCCCCGGTCCCGGCATCATTTTGCCTGCCGCGATGATGATATACCGGATGAACAAGGAGACCACGTGAATACCGAGATTACACAGGCCCAGATCGATACCTATCAGCAGAATGGCTTTGTGGTGCAGGACGATTTCCTGACCCCGGCGGAACTGGAAACCTGGCGGGAAGCCATTGACAATGCCGTGCGGAACCGCAAGGATCTCAAGCTGGTGGTCGAAGGGGCCGAGGACGATGATCGCTGGAAGGCGGGGGATTCCTTCTACGACTATGTCTTTGTGCAACGCATCAATCTGTGGAAGGACAATCCGGACGTACGGCGCCTCATGCTGGACCCGCGCATCGGCAAGATGGCATCCCAGCTGGCCCAGACGGAAGGCATGCGTGTGTGGCACGATCAGGCCCTGATCAAGCAGCCATGGGCCAATGCCACGGCCTGGCATCTGGACAATCCCTACTGGTCCTTCTATTCCCGGGACGCGATCAGTATCTGGATCGCGCTGGACGACGCCACCTACCAGAACGGTTGCCTCTACTTCCTGGCGGGTTCCCACAAGGAGACGACCTACGACAATGTAGGCATCACGGAGAACATGGCGGACATCTTTCGGGTATACCCGGACTTCGTCAACATGGAATCCATGGCCGCGCCCATGAAGGCCGGTTCCTGTTCCTTCCACAATGCCCTGCTGGTGCACGGAGCCGGGGCCAACATGACGGCCGGCTGGCGCCGCGCCATGACCTGTGGCTTCATGCCCTATGGCAGCACTTTCAACGGCATTCAGAATATCCTGAGTGATGAACAGTTCGCGTCCTACGCGCTCGGGGATGAATTGAACGACGACAGCCAGAATCCGGTCATTTATCACCGGGATGAATCACGGATAACCGTATAAACAATGCGGCTTTGCACCGGGTTGGCAACACACAGAAGAGGTTGGTATGGCATTGAAACATCTTGCGGTCAATGAAACGGCACCCGCGTTTGCCACGGTGAACGAGAACGAGGAACGGGTGGCCCTGGAGGACTTTCAGGGACAGCCGCTGGTTCTGTATTTTTACCCCAAGGACGATACGCCAGGCTGCACGGCGCAGGCGTGTCAGTTGCGGGATCATATCAGTGAGTTCCAGCATCTGCAGGCCACGGTGCTGGGTGTCAGCCCCGATGACAGCCGGAAACACACCAAGTTCATCCAGAAGTACAAACTGCCCTTTTCGTTGCTGGTGGACACCGATCATGCCATCTGTGAAGCGTACGGGGTATGGGGCCAACGTTCCCTGTTGGGCAAGAAGTTCATGGGGGTATTCCGCAGCCTGTTCGTCATTGACGGCGAAGGCAACCTGGCTGCGGTGCACTACGATATCAAACCCAAGGACAGCGCACCTGAGGCCCTGAAGGCCCTGAAAGCCCTGGGTGCATCCTGATTCCATGGGCCGTCAGGTCATTTGGCGGCTGTTTCCCTTTCCGGGATTGGCATCGCAGCGAGGTATATCCCTTATGAAATGGGCGTTCATTGCCAAGAATGATCTGGAGACGATCCGGCAGGATGCCCGGTTTGCCTCGTTGCACGGGTTTACCGGCCTGGAATTCAATCACTGGGCTACCTTCGCCGAACTCACGACCGATTATGTGGAAGCAGTAGGCCAAATCCTGGCTGATCAGGGTATTGGCTGCTCCTCCCTGGGCTTGTGGGGATGGAACCACATGGCCCAGGATGCAGAGGAAAGGGCACAAGCCCATGCCCTGCTGGACCGGCTGCTTGTATTTGGCAGGATCCTCAAGGCGGACACCGTCATCACCGGCGGTGGCTGTCTGGAAGGGGCTGCGCTGGACGAGCAGGTGGCGGAATTCACGCGCGTGTTTCCGCCCTTCCTGGACAAGGCCGGCCAGGCGGGTCTGCAGGTGGCCTTCTATGCCCTCCACGGCAATTCCTTCTTCGATTCCCTCCAGGCCTATGAACGGGTCTGGGAACAGGGCCTGGACATCCGGATCAAGTTTGATCCCGCCAATTTCCTGCATGCTGGCCAGGACCCGTTGCCGATTGTGCAGCACCATGGGGATCGCATCGGCTACATGCATATCAAGGAGCATTTGCACCGGGACGGCCAGCTCATCTCCCAGCCGGCGGCCGGGATGGGCGATGTGCCCTGGGGACCGCTGTTCGCCTTTCTGCACGAACACAACTATACCGGTTGGCTTTCCATGGAACCGCATGGTCCCCTCTGGTCCCGTGAGCCCTTGCGCAGCCGCATGCTGCTGTTAAGCAAGCGTTACCTGGAGCCATTCGTGCTTTAGCCGTCGCATCTCTTTCTCTTCTCTTGTTCTGCGGGAGTCTCCAGACTGGCCAGGACCGGACTGAAGCCCGGTTCCCCCCGGATCTGGACCCCCTGCATTGATTTCGTCCAAGGAGTTAGCAATCCCATGGCCCAGGCAGCCAAGACTTTCCTTTTTGTCGGAACCTATACCGAATCCCTGCCGCATGTCCAGGCTACCGCCAAGGGCATCTATGGCTATGAGCGGAACGCAGCAACAGGACGGCTGGAATACATTGACTGGTTTCAGGCACCTCCCAATCCCTCTTTCCTGGCCATACATCCTGATCAGAATCTGGTGTTCTGTGTCAGCGAAGTGAATGATTCCGGCGATTTTCCCGGAGGTGCGGTAGCCTCCTTTGCCCTTGACCCGGCCACGGGACGCCTGACCCAGCTGGACCGGCATGCATCCCTGGGCGACTGGCCCTGTCATATCACACTGGATGCGCAGGGCCGCCATGTCCTGCTCGCCAACTACCTGAGCGGCTCCGTGGGCGTTGTGCCCTTTGATGCGGACGGGAAGTTTCTGGCAGGTGCCGTGCAGATCCAGCATGTCGGCTCCAGCGTCAATCCGGAACGCCAGGAGGGCCCGCATGCCCATTCGGTCAATCTGGATGCCAGTGGCCAATATGCCATCGCGGCCGATCTGGGGATTGATCAGGCCAAGGTCTATCGCTACGACGCCGCGCAGGGCTCCCTGACCGAACACAGTGCGCTGACGGTCGCGCCCGGTTCCGGTCCCCGCCATTTCGCCTTTCATCCCAACCGGAAATGGGCCTACCTGCTGAATGAAATTCTGGCCACCATTGATGTCTGCCGCTGGGATGAGGCTGCGGGGACACTGGAGTCCGTGCAGACCATCGACACACTGCCGGCGAATTGGGAAGGCCACGTCAGTACCGCGGACATTCATGTGCATCCCAATGGCCGCTGGGCGTACAACTCCAATCGGGGCCATGATTCGATTACCATGTACACCATTGATCCGGACACAGGCCAACTGACACTGCTGGGCCATGAATCGACCCAGGGCCGGACGCCGCGCAACTTCACGCTGGATCCCGCGGGCGAGTTCCTCTATGCCGCGAACCAGGATTCGGGCACGGTTGTCGTATTCCGGATCGATCCGGACACAGGCCGGCTGGAGGCAACCGGCGAAGTGGTGGAAGTGCCCAATCCCGTCTGTCTCCGGTTTTGCCTGCGTTGAATCCCTGTATTCCCGTTCCCTGAAGGAGAGATGACATGGCGGCTGCTCGACCCAATGTCGTGATTGTGCTGGCGGACCAGTGGCGTGCCCAGGCATGCGGCTATGCGGGGAATGCCCAGGTGCAAACCCCGGTACTGGATGACTTGGCGGCCCGGAGCTTCAATTTTCGCCGGGCCCTGTCCGGCATACCCGTTTGTACACCCGCCCGGGGCTGTCTGCTGACCGGCCAGTATGCCCTGACCCACGGGCTGTTCCTGAACGATGTGCATCTGGCGGACGATATGGAAAGCATGGGCAAGATCTTCGCCCGGGCCGGGTACGATACGGCGTACATTGGCAAATGGCATGTGGATGGGCGTGGCCGGGATGCGCCTATTCCTCCGGAAAGCCGCCAGGGCTTTGACTACTGGAAGGTGCTGGAATGCACGCATGACTACAATGATTCCCTCTACTACGATCACGATGCCGAGACACCGGATCGCTGGGAGGAATACGACGCGATAGCCCAGACCCGGGATGCCATCCGCTACATGGATGAACACACCTCGGACAGTCCCTTTCTCCTGGTGCTGTCCTGGGGGCCGCCGCATGCACCCTATGAAACTGCGCCCCCGTCCTATCGGGACCTGTACGATCCGGCGGCCCTGACGCTGCGGCCCAACGTAACGGCGGACATGGATGAACGGGCCCGCGAGTGGATTGCGGGCTACTACGCCCACTGTACCGTGCTGGATGACTGCATGGCGGACTTGCTGGCCTGCCTGGAGCGGAATGAGCTGGAAGACGATACGGTGTTCCTGTTCTTCTCCGACCATGGCGACATGCTGGGATCCCAGGGGGAGGTCAAGAAGCAGCGGCCCTGGGAGGAATCCATCCGGGTGCCCTTCCTGTTGCGCTATCCGCGGGAATTCGGCCACGCGGGACGCGTGCTGGACGCACCGATTGATACGGTGGATGTCTTGCCCACCCTGATGGGCATGTGTGGTCTGCCGACAGTCCCATCCATGCAGGGGCTGGATTATACGCCGTATTTGCGAGGCGCGGCGGATCCGTCAGGGGGCAAGGCCCTGATTATGTGTATCCATCCCTTCGGGCAATTTGTGCGCCAGGATGGAGGCCGGGAGTTCCGGGGCGTGGTGACAGACCGGTATACCTATGTGGAGGACCGGGAGGGTCCCTGGCTACTGTACGACAATCAGGCCGATCCCTACCAGTTGCAGAACCTGGTGGCCCAACCCCAGGCGGCCTCGGTACAGGCGGAATTGCATCGGGAGCTGTACAACATGCTGGAGGCCCGCCAGGACGAGTTCCTGCCCGGCGAGGAGTATGTCCGGCAGTGGGGTTACACGATCGATGAAACCGGCACGGTGCCCTATGCCTTCAAGTATCGCCAGGGCCCCGAAAAGTTCTGAGGGTGCTCCCGCGCCCTTCTGGGCAATCGCTCAGAAGGGCATGTCCTCATCGCTTGTCCCCTGACCGCCTGTTTCGCGGATGGGGGATAACAGCGCGGTGCCGGCGAGAGTGGCCCGCACGGCGGGTTTGGCGCCGGGTCTCAATCCAGGGCCAGGGATTCTGGTCGTCGGGGCCTGACTGTGCCTGGACGGAACGGGAAGGATGGCCGGCAGAGGAAGCATAATCCTGCCGGTAGCGCCATGGACGGGCCGCCGGGCTGAGCTGGACCCGGGCCCAGTCGCGGCCGCAAACGTTTGGGCAGGCGAACCGCGTATTCATCCTTGATATGGCGTACCATGTGATGAAAGGCTGACAGTTTCTGGCACAGGGCCAGCAGCTTGTCGTCGTGCCCGGGTCTTCCCCGGGGCGGCAGGGACTACCGCCGAAGCCAGTGCCCGTGTTTCCGGCAGTTCCAGTTCTTCCAGGAAACGAGAGAACTGGCGCGTATCCTGTTGCCTGTTGCGGTGGCCGGGTCGCGTCTGAAGTGCAGGGGCACCCAGGAAAAGCTCTTTCCTGGCCCGCGTTGTACCTACATAGAACAGACGGCGCTCGCTTTCGATCCATTCCGCAGGCTGTGGTGTCCGTTGCGGATCCTGGGTATCATAGGTGAGGTCGTCACTGTTGCCGACCAAGGGCATGAAACTCTCCTGGCAATCGGGTATGACCACATAGTCGAATTCCAGCCCCTTGGCCCGGTGGATGGTCATCATCTTGATCCACTCCGGCGTGGCGGGACATGGAGTTCCCGGGATTGCCACGTGATTTCCGGAACTGCCTGACGGGATTTCCTTTGCGAAATTGATGCCCAGGCCTACAATGCGCAAACCGAGGTGATGAAAGGGTGCAGCATACTGCTTCTTCTCGATCTGTGCCAGCGCTGCAGTTGCAGATCCGTTGTATTTCACCTCCACAATGCAGAGGTAATCGGGAAACCGGTGGACCATGTCGCAACGCCGTGCCCATCCGCTTACCTCGGACTGAAACTCACTGTGCAGGACATAACTGAGTACATGCAGTACCAGATGGAAGTCGGCTTCCGCCGTAAGCTTGTCACCGGGGATCCCGGCGACCAGGCTATCCAGTGCCCGGACAAATCCGCCAAAATCCTCCTGGACCAGCAAGTGATAAAGCTGGGCCGCATTCTCCCGGCCGGGCCATGCCTGCCGGTAGTCCAACAGGTATCGCTGCAGTTCCTGCATGAAGGTCTCCCGTACTTCCCGGTTGGGATAGTCCCAGTGCAGGGCATCGGTTTCACCGAAACGCCAGGTATAATAGCCGGTCTGCCACATGAGGGCGGCATAATCAATGCGGTTGAGGTCGTAACTGATTTGGGACAGGCGCGTCCCCAAGGTCGCCGGGTCCAGATCCCTTTGCGGGGATTCGTACTGTCCCTGCTGGATGACACGGATTAGCAGCGAGGGCGTAGCCGTAGCCGCCCAGTGCGCGGGACGCCATTGCTCCAGCCAATTGGGTTCGGCATGCAGGTCTTGCCAATCATTCAGGCAGGACAAAAGGGAAAAAGGATTGTAGACCTGGGGAATGTCCTTGTCCCGCACATGCGTGAAGCGGTAGCCGTTGTAGTAATCCCGCAACTGACTTCGCAGAACGGCCAATTCCAGTGCATTGCGCTGGGCTATCCTGTCCAGGTGTCCCGCCAGGCAGGTCTGCACCTCCTCATCCGTAAAACCGCATAGGGTAGCGTACTCCGGTTTCAGTGAGATATCCTGCAGGTTGTTGAGTGCAGAAAAAACGTTCACTTTCCCGAAGTAGCTGATGCCCGTAACAAAGACGAAATGCAGCTGGGCTTCCTGATTCTTGAGTACGCGATAGAATTCCCCCAAAGTGTTCAGGATGTCTCTGCGGGTTTCCGGCGTGATGCGGGCATTGCCAATAAGATGCGTGACAGGGGCATCGTATTCATCTATCAGGACGACGGCCTTTGTGCCATAGTGTTGATGCAGCTGGCGGATCAGATAAGAGAACCAGTAGGCGGCGGTTCTGGTACCATTCAGTACGGCGTTGGACACCTGGCCCCGGACCCATTCCCACACAATTTCGGCATGGGCCAGGGCGACTCCTCGCTGGGCCCAGAGCGTGAACAATTCCTCCAGGTGTCCAAGCAGTGCCTGTTCCACTTCCTGCGCCGTGTTGCCCACAGCCGTGGAAATGTTGAGGCGGATGACCGGATGCAGAGGTTGTGCCCGCCATGCAGCATAGCCGTCTGTATTGGCAAATAACCAGTCTGGCTTGGGATCGTGCGGTTCAGGATGGTTCGCTGGGGGAAGTACCCCCTGGAACCAGGCTTCCAGTGTGGCAATCAGCAGACTCTTGCCGAAGCGCCGCGGGCGAGCGAGGAATACGTAGCGGTTTTGCAGGCGGGGAGACGGGGAATCGGTAGCAGGTGCAGGGGCCAGCAGCGTTGCAAAATGCCGGGTCTTGTCTACATACAGGCCTTGTTCCTGCCGAATTTCGGCAAATTCTGCTCTGTCTACATGTAAACTTGGCAGGTTGGAGAGAGATGTGTCAGGCATAGTCGGCAGGGCCGCGGATCTTCCACGCGCAGGTTGTACCACGCGGCAAGCGCAAAGAAGCGTGAGCAAGAGGCACAATTCTGGTATCGCCTGACAGAGTCTAACACAGAGGGGGTACCGAGGTTTTGTCCCAAGGCCCTGCCTTTTCCCTCTGCATCGTGGGAACTGACGCTGGCGATCTGCATTGGCAAGTATGTCGGTGGACAAGGCCCGCTGTCTACACGCGGTACCCGTCTATGCATCCCAAACGGGGTTTGGAGCCCAACGTCTCAAGGCATGTCAGTCCGTAGGGATGTTGCTGTAGAGACGCAGATTCCGTGGGCCGGCCAATAGGGACCTGCTGTTGGCATGGTATGAACTGCGCGGTCTACAGAACGTGCGAGGTCTCTGTCAGGTATCATGAGAAGACCTGCACGCCATAAGGAGTTGCCCTATGAATCGCCTGCGTGGGATCTTTCCCGTGGTCCAAACCCCTTTCCTGGAGGATGGACTGCTGGATGCCGCCAGTCTGGAACGTGAGGTAGCGTTCTGCATACAAAGTCAGGCCCACGGCATGGTGTATCCCGTGCTGGCCAGCGAGTTTCAGGTGCTTACAGACAAGGAACGCCGCCAGGGAGTGGAAACCGTGCTGGGCACGGCAGCGGGCATGATACCTGTGGTCGTGGGGGTCGCTGCCCCCAGTGCCGCGGGCGCGGCCGAGTATGCACGTCATGCGGCAGCACAGGGGGCTTCCGCTGTCATTGCCTTGCCACCCTACATCGGTCAGCCCAACCCGGAGGAGGTGCGGCACTACTACCAGTCCATCGCCGATGCCGCCGATCTTCCGGTTTTCATCCAGGACGCACCGCCCGGATTGCCCATGGCACGCCTCATGGACCTGCTGCAGACGATAGAACAGGTCTGCTACGTCAAGGAAGAAAACGAACCCAGCGCCCACAACATCACGGCGTTGCTGACAGGACTGGGGGAGGAGTGCTGGGGCGTGTTCGGTGGTGCCTGGTGCCGGTGGATGATGTCGGAAATGGCCCGGGGCGTGCATGGCTTTATGCCATCGGTAGAGGTTGTGGACATTCATGTCCGGATCTGGAATCTGTATCACGCCGGCCAGCCCGAGCAGGCCCGTGGTGTATACAACCGCCTGCTGCCCTTTATCAATCTGGGGTTTTGCCTGGGGTTGCGCATGATCAAGGAAGCGCTGGTTTGGCGCGGCATCATCGCCACGTCCACCATGCGTCTGCCGGGGGCAACCCAATTGGATGAACACGACCACCGCGAGTTGCAGCATATTCTCACCAGCCTGGCGGATCTTTTTGCCCCCGGTGTCTGACCGGATGCCATGTTGAGAACGCCTGGGGTGGGGAACAGGGCAAGACTGTGCAGACTGTCGTCACGCCTGCACCAGGGCGTGAGCCAAGACAGGAGAAGACTCGTTTTGGCTGCCCCTGCCAGACACCCAACGCCCAGACGTGGCTTGGCCGGAAGATAGCCGTGGTTGCCACGTAGCAGACGCCGCCGCCAAGACCACTTGGCGGCGCAATCCTGCAAGCCGGACCAACCGTCAAGTTGGGCATGGCCCACAAGCACCTCCAGGCGGGATGGCACTGCGTCATCGGCGCAGGCGGATGGCAATGCTGTGGCCCGGCAAGCCCAAGGCCATCGTCCCGCGAGGCGGATGCTGCAGATTGGCCATAGAGATGGCCTGCACTATAATGGAGTTTCCTTGCATCATGCGTTTACCCAAGCAGTTGAGAACCGTATCGGGAGTGTTGCCATGCTTTCGCAGAGCCAAAAAGATACCTATCACGAGAAGGGCTGGCTAGTCGTCAATGGTGTCCTGGATGATGATGAAGTCAAGGCCCTGCGCGAAGTGACCGACTATTTTGTCGATCAGTCCCGGGCGTACACCGAACACACCGATGTATTTGATCTGGAACCTGGCCATACACCGGACGAACCCCGCCTGCGCCGCCTGAAGAGTCCCGTGCAGCAACATCCCGTCTATGACCAGATCATGCGCCATGAACGCATGCTGGACATTGTGGAAGATCTGATTGGCCCGGGTGTGCGCACCAATGGCGACAAGCTCAACATGAAGTCGCCCCGCTTCGGCAGTGCCATTGAGTGGCACCAGGACTGGGCCTTCTATCCCCATACCAACGATGATCTGCTGGCGGTGGGGGTCTGCATGGATGACACCCTCCTGGAAAACGGCTGCATGCTGTGTATCCCGGGATCCCACAGGGGGCCCATCCTGGATCACAACCAGGATGGCCATTTTGTGGGTGCCGTGACCGAGGAAGTGCCGGATGCCGACATGGCGGAACCCCTGGAGGTGTATGCCGGCGGTATTTCGCTGCATCACGTCCGCACACTGCATGCGTCGGCCGTGAACGTGTCGGCGCATCCGCGACGTCTCCTGCTGTTCCAGATGTGTGCTCTGGATGCCTGGCCCCTTATGGGGTTTGGGGACTGGGATGCCTTCAACCGGAACATTCTGCGGGGGGAACCCACCAATATGGCGCGCGTGACGGATGTGCCGGTGCGCATGCCTATGCCCCCGTCCCTGCGCACCGGGTCCATCTACGAACAGCAGTCCATTCTGGAGAAACCGCTGTTCGGGGTCAAAGTCTGAACCACGGGCTGGCGCCGCCGGGGCCTATGCCCTGCGGGGCGCCTGCACGCCATAACCTTCCCGCCAGGAACCAACCGCCATGGATAAAGTCAATCTGGGGATTCTGAGCCATGCCCATGGTCATCTGGGTGTCTACTGCCAGATCATGAAGGATTATGCCGATGTGGAACTGGTAGCCGGATGGGATGACAATGCGGACCGCGGCCAGACCGCCGCCGGCAATTACGGATACGAATTCCGATCCAGCCCTGAGGCCGTGGTCGAGGATCCGGGCGTTGATGCGGTCATGATCGGGATTGAAACCAACCGGCATGCCGACATGGTGGAACTGGCCGCCCGGGCGGGCAAGCACATTCTGTTGCAGAAGCCCATGGCCACAACCCTGGCGGACTGTGATCGGATCATCAAGGCGGTCAACGACAGCGGGGTGAAGTTCAGCATGGCCTTCCAGATGCGCCGCGATCCCGCCAACATCGAGTTGAAGCGGTTGCTGGAGCAGGGTGTGGTGGGCAACGTGTCCGTCATCCGGCGCCGGCATTGTATCGGGGTACTCCTGAACGAGAGTTTCGTCAACAGTCCGGCGCGCTGGCATTTTGATCCGGAAGCCAACATCGGTATGTTCTTTGACGATGCCAGTCATCCGGCCGACTGGTTCTACTGGCTGTTGGGGGAACCCGTCAGTGTCATGGCGGAGATCGATCGCGTTGTCACCCCTGTGGATACAGACGACACCGGGATGGCCGTGTATCGTTTTGGCCGGGGAGAAATGGGGTTTCTGTTCAATGCCTCGACCACGGTGGCCGGAGTGAACACGACCGAAGTCTACGGCGATGAAGGCACTATCATCCAGGATTTCGATGACTCACCTTCGGTGTCTGCCCCGCGGCACCCGGAGGCCGTGGCGCTACGCTACATTCGCCAGGGCGATCCGGAATGGACTCATGTCGACCTGGAGATCCCGGAGACCCACGCGGCCCGCATAGCCGGGGTGCCTCGTCCTTTCATTGACTATGTACGCGGGTTGTCCGATGACACCATTACCGCTGAGGCCGGCAAGGTTTCGGTAGGGATGGTGCTGGGGGCCTACCAGTCAGCCCGCGAAGGCCGGCGGATATCCCTGCCCCTGGCCGACGACTGACATGCCAGCCCCCCCGGGTCCGGGCCCCTGGCCGACGACTGACATGCCAGCCCCCGGACCGGGTCCGGGTATTGACCTGCACCGGGACGGCCATGCCTTGCGCCCGGTCTGAAGCCGGGCAGGCTACAGTGTGTCCATCCCAGATCCTGCGGCACGACAGTACGTACCAGGTGGCGGCATCAGGCGGCCATGCAAATGCCGGCATCAATGTTGAGGGACTGGCCGGTCATCGTGGCGGAATCGTCGCTGGCGAGATAAACGGCCAGAGGAGCAATTTCCGCCGGTACCAGCCGGCGTCCGAGGCCGGTCATGGTCTGCTCCTGCTCCTGGAAGGAGCGGCCGGCCCGGGCGGCATCAAACTCCACACGCGCGTCATTGAGTACGGTAGCTACGGGACCGGGGCAGATGGAATTGGCGGTAATGCCATGACCGACATTCTCAAGCGCTACGGTTTTGGTCAGTCCCAGCAGACCGTGCTTGCTCGCGGCGTAGGCACAGCCATACACCGTGGGTATCTTGCCATTGATCGAGGCTACATTGATGATGCGGCCGTGCTGGCGTTCGATCATTTCCGGTAATGCCTTCCGGATCAGAATGTACGGCACGGTCAGGTTTACGTACAGCATCTGGGTCCAGAATGCATCGTCATATTCCGCGACCAGCATGGGCTTGGCACTGGAACCCATGCCCGCATTGTTGACCAGAATGTGAATGTCGCCGCTGACCTGTTTGGCGTAGTCCCATACCGTACCGGCGGCTGCCGGGACCGCCAGGTCCGCCGCGATGGTGTGACAGACTCCCCCCAGATCTGTCACTTCCTGCTTCAGTGACGCCAGTTCGGACGTATTGCGGCCGGTCACAATCAGGGTTGCGCCTTCTTGTGCAAACGCCAGCGCGATGGCACGACCAATCCCCTTGGTGGCACCGGTCACCAGGGCATTTTTTCCCGTCAACTTCATAAGTACGCAAACTCCCAGGTCAATGGCCTGCTGCATGTGTAGCCAACATGTATTATGCGCCATTTCCGGCACTGCCGGAAGTTTGCGGCCCACGGACATGACCCGACCGGCAATGACCCGTTATGGCCCTTGGCGCGGGCATGAGGGTTCCGGAGACCAGATCCTGGCCGACACCAAGGGGGATGCAAACTGTCAGGTCTCTTGATTCCCGTCAGGGGACGAGGCACGGACAGATCACATTTCAATCTCTTTATTGATTGACATAGTACAGTATAAACATATAATATCTGTTATAATCCCGGCAGTTGGTCACATCACTGTGGGTCTCACCACCAAATCCGGCAGTGGTGGTAACAATTTCTATTATGGTGTGGGTATTTTATGTTACCCTTTTGGGGCATATTGAGTTCAAGTCTATTGTTTTTCTGGAAGTGTACAGGATAGAGTGGTTTATGGGACGCCCGCCAATACCCGTGTTTCTTACCGTGGAGATGAAAAGCAAGCTCCAGGACAAGATTGACGATTCCGATACACACCCGATTCATCGGCGGCATTGCCGCGCCATCCTCATGGCCGCCGAAGGCATGCCTACCATGAATATAGCCGAAAAGTTGGGGGCCAGTTCAAGTCAGATCAGTGTATGGCGCCGCCGATTTGCCGATTATGGCTTTGAGAGTGTAATCCACCATCGTCTGCGATCCAATGGGAAGCACACCTCTTCTGCCTCGGCCAATTCGTCGTCCAGCCACCGTTCCGCTCGGATGGACAAGTCATCCCAGCGGGGCGCTGTCGCCGCCGTAGCCCTGGAACCTGCCCAACGCAAGGATCTGCAGGATTGGGCCAAGGCGCCCCTGATCGAGAATCGTCTCGCGCAACGCGCGCGGGCTGTGTTGCAAGCGGATGAAGGCTATTCCGCACCGGCCATAGGGGATCGAATCGGTATGTCGCCGGCCCAGGTATCGAGCTGGTGCCGCAGATACCTGGAGGAAGGTCGTGAAGGATTGCGGGATCGGCCACGTCCAGGCCGGCCATCACTGGATCTGAATCAGGGTACCGCCAGGATTATGGCCGTCCTGGAAACAGCGCCGCCAGGCAATGAAACACGGTGGACCGGCACCCTGCTGGCGAAAACCCTGGGGATGACAGAATACCAGGTCCGCAAGATGTTGCGGGTGAACCGGATTGATCTGAGACAGCACTGACCGGCCCAGCTTGCCTGGGGACAGGTAGGGAGATCGCTGGACGCGTCGGCAGGCGACAGGGAAGACCGCGATGCGGATCGCGGTATCATAAAGGCACAGTCATCGGGTGATGTGTTCCGATAGCTGCCACGAAGCCCTGCAGGAAAGTGTGCCACCATGTTGATGTTGTCTGCCCGGGAAGTCGCCCAGTGTTTGCCCATGCTGGATGCCATAGCCGGACTGCGCCGGGCGTTTGCTGCGTGGGAACAGGGCCACGCACAGCAACCCCTGCGTACGCAGCTGAATGTCCCGGAAGGCCCTGGGATTTCCCTGATCATGCCGGCCTATCTGGCCGACTCCCATCAGGCCTCTGCGGTGGTCAAGGTGGTATCCGTGTTTCCGGGCAATCCGGCGAAAGGTTTGCCGGTGATCCATGGCCTGGTGCTGCTGATCCATCCCGAAACGGGCGCGATCCTGGCGGGTATGGATGGCGGGGCCTTGACGGCTATCCGCACAGGGGCGGTTTCCGGACTGGCGACTGATATCCTGGCCCCCGGTGATGCGCACTCCCTGGCCCTGTTCGGGGCAGGCGTCCAGGCCCGCACACGGATGCCCTGCAGGGCAGTGACCTGGTATGTACCGCCACCACTTCCGCCGTACCTGTCTTTCACGACGAAGATGTGGAGGCAGGAACCCATATCAATGCGGCCGGTGTCTTTGAACCGGAGAAACAGGAGATACCGGCCGCGACGGTGAAACGGGCGCGGGTATACATTGACGATCAGGAAGCGGCTATGGAAGAGGCCGGCGATCTCCTGGTACCGATGGGGAAGGGCCTCATCGATTCCTCCCACATCGTCAGTACCCTGGGCCACCTGCTGCTGGATGAGCGTCTGGGACGGCAGCATGCTGCCGACATTACGCTGTTCAAATCGGTAGGCTTGGCCATTCAGGATGCAGTGTCTGCCGGCATCGTATATGACAATGCCCCGCAAGCAGGGAATAGGGCGGGAAGTAGATCTGCGCTGAGAAACTGGTAACCGTTGCGAGGCCCACACGGGATTAGGGCCCCAAAATGGCTTGGCTGCCTGGCAGCCATCGATCCGTGCATGGCATGAAGCCAGCCAGCACGATACCTGTGCCGCAGATTTCTGTTGCAGTATGCGCAGAATGACATCCTGTGCAACCGGGAGCCTATCATGCAACAGGGATTCAATACAGAGCGCGGGAAGGAGACGCACTTTCGCATCACCAGGGTTTGGGCCAGGAATTTCCGCAACCTCGCCGACATGGTCCTGGAACCAGGACAGCTTACCGTGCTGGTTGGCGCCAACGCCTCCGGCAAAAGCAATGTAATGGATGTCCTGCGCTTCATGAAAGACGCCCTGGAACGTGATTTGGATTATGCCATTTCCGAACGTGAGGGCATCGCACACATTCGCCGTTGGCAACCCAATGGACAATGCGGTGATATGGAGATGGGGATAGTGATTGAGACACCTATCATTGACCGCCATACCCAATAACAGGGTGTATATGCCGTTGCCTATAGCGTTGTCATTGCCAGTGACACAGGGGGAAGGTATTGGGTCAAGCGTGAAGGCGCAAAAGCCTGGCCGGTTGCCCACAATGGCGAAACAATCCAGTTTGAGATAAATGAAGGTGAATTGGCAGCCCCGGAATTGGCTGCCAGCACCTACCCGGTCCCGGCATTGACGACAACCCAACTTGCCTTGCCTGAGGTGGGCTGGATGGTGCTTTCCCGTGTCCTGAAAAGTGATGACAAGCAAATCGTAATGCTGTATGAGGGCTGCAGCAGTCTGTATCGTACGCTCAGCAAGTTGCGTTTCTATCACATACGGCCCAATGCGATCCGGAAGTTGCGGCCGCCTGGTGTGCCCTATCTCCTACATGAGAGGGGCGAGAATCTCGCTTCTGTATTGAAGGATATGCAGGATGGTCATACCGCAACCAGCAGGAAAAGCCTGCAACGTATTCGGGAAGCTATGCATCACCTTATTCCTGGCGTGTCCGACTTGCGGACTCAGTCCGTAGGCGGATATCTGCTGGTTCAACTCCGGTATGATGTCATGGCGGGG
This sequence comes from Caldilineaceae bacterium, assembly GCA_963664185.2. Classification (GTDB taxonomy): domain Bacteria; phylum Chloroflexota; class Anaerolineae; order Caldilineales; family Caldilineaceae; genus Bin34. The sequence continues at coordinate 64,332 of CAXXOQ010000185.1, forward strand.
GCGGAGAAGGATGCCTGGCTGTCCCTGGACCAGGAATCGGACGGTACCGTGCGCCTTCTGGGGCTACTGGTGGCCCTTTATCAAGACTCCCCTGATTTCATCGGGATTGAGGAGCCGGAACTTGCTGTCCATCCAGGTATATTGGAAGCAGTGGCTGAGAACTTTCGGGAGGCAGCTCTCCGTTCCCAGCTGCTCGTAACCACACATAGCCCAGACTTCATCGATTCATTGCCTATGCAAGATCTGCGTGTTGTGGGTTTGGAGGGAGGAATGGCGATGGTGGGTCCAGTGTCCGCGATCCAGAAACAGGCGATTCGAGATCATCTGTTCTCGGCAGGCGAATTGCACAGCGCCGAAGGACTGCAATTGTCAGGTTGGCATCACTGATAGTGGGCAATGGGCACATTTTCCTGATTGTGGAAGGTGCTGGCGATGTACAGGCGCTACCTTTGCTCTTGCGCAGAATTCTCATGGAACGTCTTGCACGCTATGACGTGGAGGTGTTAAGGCCACGGGTTGCAAAGGGCAAATCAAAGCTTATCCAAAAGCTGGAGGAGTTCCTCCAATACGCCAGCTGTGACAAAAGGAGTGATGCGGTCATGGTAGTGCTGGATGCGGATGATGAGTGTCCCAAGGATCTGGAGTGGTGTCTGGCTGAGAGAGCTGTCGCGTTGCAGTTTCCACTTCCTATCGCCATCGTGTGTGCGAAATCCGAATACGAGACGTGGTTTATCTGCCATTTGTCCGAAGACAAGGGGCAGGAAATTCGTGATCGACTCCAGATACCTTCATCTGTCATTGCACCGACCAAGGCAGAAGATATACGGGATGCCAAAGGCTGGCTTACCCACCAAATGCCCGCGGCCAACGCCTATAAAGCAACAAGACATCAGGCGTCTCTGACACAGCTAATGGATCTCGACTTGACATTCAGTCGATCCAGGTCCTTTCAGCACATCTGTCATGCGGTGGAAGAGCTTGTGGATGCGGTTAGCAAGGGGAAGGTTGTCGTCACTCCAGGGCCGCCATAGCCCTGTACATGTCAACCAGCCAGGATCTTGCCGATCATAGAACCTGACAGGCGCATTTCATGGCTGGTCCAGGTTCGTCTTCAGGCGATACGGTTTGGAAGCTTGGGCAAGAAAGTTACCTTTGGATGCCTTGCTTGTATGGGGTTCATGTTGCGACACTGCCGACTTTTCCATCTGATCCCCTGTCCCATAGCATATACCCCATTTGGCAAAGCCCTGACCATCCTGCATGACCCTGCCATTGTATGCTTGATAAAGCGGTCCTGGTCCAGGAGTCGGCGACTTGGAGACTACGCCTTGAGCGCGTGTAGCTGTGGGATGAAAAGCCGGGCCGTGACGGACACGGGTATTGACCTGGTGTCAGAAGAACGGGAAAGGAGCTTGTGCACCATCCAATGTAAGTTTCTTGATCCCCACCATCCGGTGTTCTCTGAGTGTGGAACGAGGGCGTAAAGCCCTTGCATGTGGCTGGTGTGTAGGCAGAGCGGAATCGTTTAGCCTACTTGGAGGCCGAAACCCTCTGCAGAATCAAGGCAACAAGCCTATATACGGTGGAGCCAGTATTTTCGGGCCATTTGGAAGAAGGCGGTATGTCACGTGTTTTGGCCCTGTTCACAGCCTGTTGAAGGTGCGAAAGAGATATTTTGCGGCATGGGACACCCTTGTCATAGTCAGGTATATGGTGGGCGCGTCGTCTGGAACATGGAGAGAAGGATAAAATCCCTTTGGCTTCTTCAAAGTGGAGCAGAAGCAGTACTCAAATGTGGGGTTGCTCAAAGCAAGGCCGAAATTCTCCTGCTTCTCGCTCCACTGATAAAGTTCGTTAGATTGCTTGTCCTCCCGGTTGTCTTTGTCAACCACAAGCCAAGCATGGTCGGAGGTGCCAAGTCCATCGTCCTTCAAGTGTTGTTCCATGGTTTGAAGCATACCGCCTGGGGAACTGGCAAAATTTCTTTTCTTGCAATCAACAACTACCCTTTCAGCGATCTCTTTGAAGCACTTGAAGCAATCAAAATACTGGCATTCCGTAACTTTCCCTTCCGCCACAATAGACAGAGCGCGGCTTGTAAGTTCTTGAATCTGTGCTGCGGGCCTATAGCCTCCTCTTACCGGATTTTGGCATTATGCTGTAGTTCCTTGGGTTTCCGCAACGGGTGTTATCAGATCCGTTCCTTCCAACCAGAGGTGAGGCAGTCCTCCCATACGTCCCTGCAAATAACTCTTCCGGATGTCCTTGTCATACCTGGTTTCCTGGAAATCACTAAAGGGAATGAGGTGCGAACTGCCAGCGAAATCGCGTTCCGCTACCCACATTTCATCTCTGCGCAAGAGCTTTTGGTCCATGAGGAAAAGGTCATGAGTCGTCAACAACAATTGGGTTCGACTTCTGGCTGAACATGTATCCAGATACGCTTCGATCAGCTTGCGTGTCAACAATGTATGTAGACTGCGGTCAAATTCATCCACGACCAATACGTTCTTTGAATCAGCAACACCCAATTCGAGAAATGCCGGCAACAGATCGATGAGGCGCTTCGAGCCGTCGGCTTCATAGCCCATATCAAACCGGACCTCCGTCCCATCATCTCTCAAATGATAGGTGGCCAGCTTCTTGCCTATTAACTCTCCCTGCATATTGGTTACTACCAATTCCGACCCAATCATGGCAGTTTCCCCTTCCTTGAGGTCTTTGCGGAGTTCGGCTGTGAGAGACCTGGGCAACATCTCCAAAGGTATAGTTTTACCTCCCAAACGCTTGATTCCCGTGTCGAGTTGGGGCAGGATTTCATTCATGCGGACGTGAAGAGGGTGACTTTCATCCAGAAACTTCCCGATAGGAGCAAATCGTGAATCTGGCGCTACCATAACCAAAGAGTCAGCAAACCAATCGTAAACTGGCCGAAAGTTGTCTACCTTCTGTGAAACAGCATTGGTCAAGAACAATTGATTCGATCGAGTTCCACGAAACGCAAAAGCCAGGAACGGGTCCTTCGCCAGTGAAGAATGGAAGTGAAGTTCATCGTCGTCCCGATCATAAAGAACCTTTTCGCTCGTGCTCCTAATCTCAATCAGACGTTCCTGCAGTACCCGCTGACGGGATACCGCAAAAGAATATTCATATCTTACTTCGTCTATTAGAAGCTCAATGGCAAAACGAGTAGGCTCTTGCTCGCTTGTGGAGTTCAATTGAAACGGTGTTACGGGTATCGGTCTGCCGGGAGCGATACCTTGAAGTATCATGCGCCGCACGAAATTCAGTGCCTGGAAAAAATTGGTCTTGCCTGAAGCATTGCCTCCATACAAGGCGCCTATGGGTAACACTCGAGCTTGGTACTTCGCAATTCGCGGAATACGATCCCCATGTTGCCTTTCCGATGTAGCCAACATGGTGAAAGAGGTCTCATTCCGGAAAGACAACCAGTTTTGAAGCACAAAACGAATGAGCATGACCAAGTTCTCTATGAGTGAAATATGCCTTATGGTAGCCGACAATTGCCAAATTTGGCAGATTATACGTTTTTGACATAGTTTTTTCTCTTTCGATAGTTTGGACGGTTTTGGAGTTGCAACGGAGGCATACGGGACTTGCTACCTTGGTGTTTCACCAAAACCCACAAGGAGAGCGTGGCCCTGTGCACCTGCTACCTATCATACTCCCATTGCTCCTTGCCCTGGCCGGATTGGATTGGAGACCACGGGGGACGGGGAACCGCCGTGGCCGTGACCCCGTGGGAAGCCGGTCATGCCAGTGTGGTGGTCCACCCGTGCCGGGGCAGGGTTTGGCGCGGGTTACGGGGCCAAGAGCCAAAACGGATGCGCAGGACATTCAGGTCCCGATCCGCGTGGTCCGGGTGATGCCACCATCCTTTCAGCCGCTACCCAGCCAGCCCCGCCTGTGGCAGGCACGGGAGCGTTGCACCGCCATCTCGTGGCCCCAACGTCTCCACACGCCAACGGATGTCTCCGTGCCTCCGCCTAGAGTCAAACCATGGGCCTGCGCCGAATAGAAGAACGGGAAACCGCAATCCCGGCCGTAGACCCGTAACACCAGGCTTGGCACCGGGTCCATCCCGCTTGACTGTCACCGAATGCACTCCTGCAAAATATGCCCGGCGTGGATCCCGGGCGATCCCGTGGCCTGTGGGCCGCACTTTCGGAACGGGGATAACTCAAGCGCCAGGCGACGCCCTTGCCACTGATATTACAGCCGTAACTAACTAGAAAACGGCCCCCTCCCAGCGGTGGCAATGGCAGTTCCGGGCCACCCACGGGTGGTGCCGCCGCCAGGCCACCCAAGCCAAGCTGTGGGCCAGGCTGTGCGCCACCCGGAGCAGGCCCCGCCACAGCAGGCGCCGGATCGTGGCCAGGCTCAGGCGGGAGCCAGACCCTGGGTCTGCCGGAAGGCCTGCAGGCTGCGCGGGGGCTTTTTTTTCGGCCGAGCCAGGGGGTGCGGGGCGGCGCGCACGGCCGCCCGCCGGGCCAGGGCCCAGAGCGCCAGGGTCATGTGCCGGTACCCGCCCGTGGCACGGCGCACTTCGTACGCGTCCAGACCCACCTCGCCCTTGGCCGCCTCGAAACTGCTCTCGACACACCAGCGGGTACCGGCGACCCGCACCACGGTGTCCAGATCCGTATCCTGGGGGCATACACCCGGTAGGCAGTCCCGCGGGAGGGGTCCGTGCAGGAGCGCCGGAACAGCAGGGAGCACACCCGCGGTGCGGTCGTGTCGGCGCTCCGGGGCGTACCGACCCGCACCCACGGCCATTCGTACCAGCGCGGACCCTTGCTGCCGGCCCCGGCGCTGCGGCGCTGCCAGTTTTCCTCGGCCAGGGTGGCGTGGATGGCTTTCACCGGCACCGGCTCCCAGCCCCGCCCGGCTCGTTGCGGGGGACCGCCAGCACATAGGCCTGGCCCCGGTCCTCCCGCAGCGGGCGCAGGTCCCCGGCGTGGCCGTAGACGCTGTCCCCCGTCACCCAGGCCGCCGGCAGCCCGGCGTCCAGGACCCGCGCCAGCATCCGGCGGGCCAGTTGCGGCTGGATGGCAAAGGTCGTGTCCAGCGTCAGGCCCCCCTGCAGACGCGCCGGATTGCGGGTCCAGGCCTGGGGCAGATAGAGCGCCCGGTCCACCAGCGTGTAGCCCCGGGCCCCGGCATAGGCCACGAAAACGCCCATCTGGCCGTGCGCTACGCCCCCTGCCGTCCCGCTGTACGGGCGCGCTACGCCCGCGGAGTGCATCCCCTGCTTCCGGAACCCCGTCTCCTCCACGATCCGCACCCCCTACGCGCCGGAGCGGAACGACATCGATCGCACCTTCCGGGACGCCAAGCACCAGGCCCTGCCCGTCCGCACCTACCCCACGGTCCAGCGCCTGGCCAATGCCATCCACAAAGGGTTCTGCCAGCTGCAGCAAGAACTCCGGTCTCAATATTTGGCCATGGCAGGTGCTTGGACACCGCGGACCGTCAGGAGTTGGCCAGGCTCAAATCCGGGCCCCCGCTGTACATGGTTCCCCTGCTGGTCACCCGGTGCCACCCCGTCATTTGGGCCTTGGATCAAAGTCAGTGTAGGCGAGGCCAAACCACGCACGGTGGACTCTCTGCTGCCATGCGCCAGTTTCTCGTCTTGCGCGACGCCATTCGCAGCGGGACTTTGCACAAAGTCTCGCTGCGTAACAGGTAGCTAAGTCAGGAGAAAGGAATCTGAGTCACGATGTGCCTCCAGGCGTTGCCAATCCAGACAGACACCGTGACCTGGTCGCGTCGGAGGCAACAGGGTCCCGTCGGTTAGTGACAACGGTTCCTCCTGCATGAAACGCTCCAGACCAAAGCCGTGTACTTCCAGATAAGAAGGATTGGGAATGGCGGCCAGCAGATGCACATGCAAATCATGGACGCCATGGGTCGTAACCGGCAGGTTGCGTGCTTCGCAGGCATGCGCGACCTTGAGCCATGGCGTTACACCTCCCAACGTCACCAGATCCGGTTCCGGGAACGCAATATCCCCCCGATCCAACATATGCTGAAATTCGTAGAGGGAGTGCAGGTTTTCGCCCGTGGCAATAGGCAGTCCACCCTCACGCGCGATACGCGCATGAGCCTCATAGTCATCCGGAATCGTGGGTTCTTCCAGCCAGTACACCTGGGAGTCGGCCAAGGCCCTGGCGGCGGTGATCGCCTGATTGGCGGTCCACTGCATATTGGCATCGACCATTAGGGGAAATTCGTCACCCAAGTGTGCGCGCATGGCAGCGACCCTGGCGACATCCTCCCGCAGTGAAGGACGCCCGACTTTCATCTTGATGGCACGAAAACCCACACGCAGAAATCCGTCTGCCTGCTGAAGAAGCTCGTCTTGGGTAAACTGCAAATCGATGCCGCCCGCATAGGCTTGCACCGGACGTCGTTCACCCCCCAGGAGACGCCACCAGGGCTGATTCTGTACCTGTCCCGCCCAATCCCACAGGGCAATGTCCAGGGTGGCCAGCGCGAACGAGGCCAATCCACCGCGTCCCACAAAATGGATATACCACCACAGGGTATGCCACAGGGCTTCCCGGTGTGAGGGGTCCTTGCCCAACAGCTGGGGAGCCAGATCCTGGCACAACATGGTATGCAGGGCTCTGCCACCAATGTTGCCGACAACATAGCTGTATCCCATACCTTCCCCACCGTCGGCTGTGCGGATTCGGGCCGTGACCAGGCCGAAATGGCTGATATCGCCATGCGTGGAATCCGACAGGGTGGAGGGCAGAGGGATCTTGTAATGGTCCAACTGGATCTGTTCTATGTTCATATCAGGTGTGTTGTGATCAGTCGAGTCGGCCGGTCTGCTCCCGGAATAGGATGTCCAAGCAGTCGTAACCAGACTCCTCATCACGTTCCAGGCAAAGAATGTGCACGGAACGGCAACTTTCGCGGGTCCGTGTACCATCCTCATACCTATGGTGCAGATCGTCATAGGGGGTAGCAGAGATTATATAAGCAGCCGGGGTGATATCCTGTCTTCCGCTACGGTCATTAATCGTAGCCGCCCAATCGGATAAGTGCTCATGAAGGCGGGTTTTGTGATCCTGTGGGTATGATCGTACGTAAATCATGTCATGGGGTACCAGCATCTGTACTTTCAGAATCATGTCAATTCATACGACGCGAATTGCTCTGGGGCTGGATGGAAAGAAAGTCCATGAAGACAGGGGGAGATTGATCCGCGCTTGGTTCAAAGGGTCAGGAAGTGTTGGTCCTGCTGTTCAAAACTCTCCAGACTGGACATGAGAACAGGTCCTGGTGGCAGTTGCTCCTGTTGTCGGGCCTGATGCAAAAGACGGCACTGTCGGTCCAGACGGGACAGCGTGAAAGTGATCAGCATCAGGCGGTGAAACAGTTCCAGACTCTTGAACCACTTGGACAAATAGTGAATCCTGACCTCCCGTTGCACCTCTACGGGAAAGATGCGTTTCTGATAATAGATTACGAGATCCGGTTCGGATCGTCGACCAAAGGGATCGCCCATCTGCACGGGGCAGGGATGGGGCTCGTCATCGACAGGAATGTGCATGGCCAGCAGGTGATCCCGGGTTTCGCGTATGGCAAGGGCATGTTGCAGCGAGGCATGATGACTCAGGGCCCAACCCAGTTCGGATTCCCGCGGCTCCGTGCCCGTCATCTCCCGATAGCGTTGGCGTCCGACAGAGGAGAGCTCAAACAAAAGGCGGGGCCGACCCTGTTTGTAATGCCAGCCTGCCGGATTCTGGTTGATTCTGGCCTGTTGGATCCAACCTTGATCCAGCAATGATTGCCATGAGGAAGGGGGTGAGTCAAGGGCATGATGACCCAATACATTATGCACAATACGCCAAGGTCGGATGCATCCTGTGGCTCCCATGTGCAGAAGCAGCTGATCTGACTCAGACAGAACTGTGCGCTGATAGCTGAGGCAGGTGCTGGCTTTCATGGGAGCCTGAACTTGGCGGAACACATATGCATGCAGATCCCCAATTTCTCTGTCATACGGAAAGAGCGGATTCCGGGAACGAACCACGCCAGGCCTTGACTTTCCGGCCGCAGGAGTCCATTACTTTGCAAAATGAATAACAGGCCATACATTATCAAAATTGAAACAAAGTTCCAAAACACCAGCAGGGGGTATATTCCCTGTCTGGGACAGTTTCAAGCCTTGGCAATCGGTGTCTCCCGCTGTGCCGACTCCTCATGCACAACCCGGTGTGTGTGCCTGATGGGGAGCAGGGCTATCTGCCTTTGACCCCGATAGAAGCCTTCCCGGGCATTTCAGAAAGACAGGGGTGTCAGCTGACTGGGCAAAGCATCCTACAGGGCCGATACGAGCGACAAACTCTCGTCTTGCATGGCTTGGAAAATCTGCGCCAGAAAGCACAGTGCCCGCGACTGAATTATGACAAACTCGTTTTCCATGATGGGCCGACGCGGTGGCGAATGGGACATGCTTTGGTACCGACGGGGGCACGGTACACCGGGAAGAGCATCATTGCATACAGCCGTCACGTGTACCGATGTCCTTGGGCATCCTTGTGACCTGTGAACGGAATACACCTCAGCCAAGGTGTGACGGGGCCTGCCGTGTCCCGCAAGGAACGGGATCTGCAGGTTTGCCGCGAGGAGATCAGGCAAGTCCTACCGGACCCAGATGGAGTAGGCGGACAGCAGGATTGACTCCTCCGGAGCATGGTCCCGGTAGCCGTGCAGGGATACGCTGTACACACCTGGTCCCTGGCGTTCCAGAAGCGAGGTAATGTTGGCCTGAACATGAAAGGCCGCGGCCCCCGTGTCCAGGACGTCTGCGATATAGTACGGCACGACAAAGGATTCCTGAATCCGGGGCTGGCTCTTGATCTGTTGGTACAGCGCATTCAGAGCCTCAGGCGTTTCCGGAAACCGGTCGACGATGCTGACATCATAAGGGGACATACAGCGTTCCCGATCCATGCGGGTCTGATCGTCCACATAGTAGGCATTGGGGTTCTCCAGAGGAGCCAACACCATGGCCACCGGTATCCCTGCGCCATAGCAGGACGAATGGAGGAGCTGCTCCCGGGACAGAGTGTAGGGTATCGGATCCCAATAGATTACAAGATAATCCTGCAGCGAAGTACCGTGTCTTGTGTTTCCCTGCAGCGACAGCAGGCCATTCACGATCCGGGGCACAAATGTGAATTCGACATAATCTCCTTCAAAGAGCTGGACCATAACCAGGAGGTGGCAGGCATGCACGATGCCCAGATTCACGATCGTGTGGTGGGGATTCAGGATGTTGTCCCTGTGCCCGGGGCTGGTCATCAGGCCCGCGAAAATCTGGTCCTGCCAATCGGCAACTTCATGGGGTACGCATTGCTGGTCTGTCAAACGGCCAATGTACGCCACGTTTTCGGCACTGTAGCCCTGGCCACCGGCCAGGGTATACCGCATGTAGGGCGCAAGACCTTCCCGATTCCAGTGCGAAAGGTACTGGGCACCATGCAGTTCGTCCGCATGGGCCTGGGCGGCGGCATTGAACCCCAAGGTGACCGGCGACAGTCCCTGCTGGAGGCGGACTCCATTGATCTGGTCCAGGGCTTGGGCATAGAGCGTGGCCGTATCCGGTGGCGTAGTGGCGGTGGAAGCCGACAGTGTGTCCACCTGGGGCAAGGGCGTGGCGAGGGCGACGGAGCCTGGTGGGGGTGCGGTGGCCAGGGGCTGTGAGGCAGGGGTTGGCGTGGCAATGGCCTGCGGCGGTGTGGGATCCACCAGCGGCGCATAGATCCAGTTCCCGGTATCCAGCTGTAGCCAGGTGCCGTCTGCATTCCGGCCTGTGATTGCCAGCTGTGTGCCCTGGGGAGCGGAGCCTACAATCGCGTACCCGGTGCCCGGTCCAGCCCGTATATTGGCGTTGACATTGGCAAAACCGGCTTCCGGCAAGCGGGTTGGGGGGGGGCCGTCGGAATTTCCGGCTCTGGCTCCAGGGTGGCCGGTACGGCAGACTCGTCCAGCGTTGCCTGGGGCACGGCCAGCGGCGTGGGGAAAGGGGAAGTGTCCGGCGGGAACGGGTCACCCCGCGCCAGAAAGGCGGCCCCGGTTGCATAACTCTCCCGAATACGCATTAGGGTTGCCGGATCACAGACTTGCATGGTCGGGAGGTATGGCAACAGGACGAACAGACGGGAAATCGGGATCGCCTGAAACAGGGATGCCATGAAAGCCGGATCAAGGGGTGTGGCCAGGTCCAGATCCGGGTTGTTGCCCACGATGGCAATGGTTTCCTGCAACATGATGTCTGGCTGAAACCATGTATAGTTGCCATCAAATTCCAGGACGAACCAGAGATCGCCTGTTTCCCGGTGACTGACTTGCACGAAGGGGATGGCGGTGGACTGTTCCACGTTCAAGGGCAGGTAATGACACGTGAGCTGCAGGGAATCACGTTGCAGATCCGGTGGTATGGGGGTTGTACCCGAGATGTAGGTCCGGGCAGGCCAGTAGAGAAACAGGGCGAAGCCGCCCACCAGCAATACCACAAGCAAAAAAGGGAAAGTACATCCACAGCCGCAACAGCCGCGGCGGGACCGTGATCGGGATGCAGCGGGATACGACGCGCGTGTCATCCGGGTCCATGCAGGAAGCCCCAACCTGCCAGGGCCATCAGAATGACGGCCAGCCAGGAAGGAAGACGCCAGACCGCCAGCAGGGCGAAGGCCGCCAGCGCCAGAATGAAGTGACGTGCCGAGGATATCGCGGAAATCCAGATGGGATCGTAGAGCGCAGCCAGCAGAATGCCGACCACGGCGGCGTTGATGCCCGCCTGGGCCTGGTGGGCATGTGGATTCTGTTTCAGCCTGTCCCAGAAGGGAATGACCCCAATCAGCAACAGGAAGGATGGCAGGTAAATGGCGCCCAGACAGATCAGGGCTCCCGGTATGCCGTTGGGCGCAGGCAGGGATACCGTGCCCAGATAGGCGGCCAGGCTGAACAGGGGACCGGGCACAGCCTGGGCGGCGCCATAGCCGCTCAGAAAGAGCGAGTCGGTCACCCAGCCGGGGGCCACGACCATGGACTGTAACAGGGGCAACACGACATGACCACCGCCAAATACCAGGGAACCCGCCCGGAAGAAACTGTTGAACAGGGCCAGTGTCTGGGAGTCGTCGGCCGTAACCAGCAGGGACAGGCCGGCCAGCAGAAGGACAAAAAGGGCCAAACAGGCCAGGGACAGCGTCCGACTGATGTAATGCGGTTGCGCGGAACCGCTTTCCGTCGCGGTCCGGGGTTGGGGCAGGACCAGTCCCGCCAGACCCCCTGCCAGAATTACGGCAATGGGTGTGAGGGGATTGGCACCGAGCAACGTGGCAGCCGCGGCCAGCAGGGCCAGCGAGGTCAGGGGAGGATTGAGACAGAACCGCTGTGCCATCCCCCAAACGGCCTGGGCCACGATGGCGACCGCCACTATCTTCAATCCGGCCAGCAGGCCGGGAGGTATGCTTTCCTGCAAGGCGCCTACACCGATACCCAGGGCTACCAGAAGCGCGGCCGAGGGTAGCGTGAAGCCCAGCCAGGCGGCCAATCCGCCCAGCAGTCCCCCGCGCTTCAGGCCCAGTCCAATGGCAACCTGGCTGGATGCCGGACCAGGCAGGAACTGGCAGAGGCTGATGAGGGCGGCATAGTCCGCTTCCGATATCCAGCGCCGGTTTTCGACAAAGGCATGCCGGAAATACCCCAAATGGGCCACGGGACCACCAAAGGAGGTCAATCCCAATTGCAGGAAAGTCCAGAATACCTGCAGGACGGTTCCCCGGGATGTCGATCGGGCAGTGGAGGAGAAAGACACAAGGCGGGAATCAGGGTTGCAGACGCGGGAGGGTGTCGTGGGGTGGCCTGGGCAGGATGGTCCTGTCAACCCTCCGGGTTGCAGTTTGGCCTGACGTGGCCAGAGAAGCAGTCATCCCTGCCTGCATCCAAGTCGGGATGGCTGCGCCTGCCGGACCGGATGTGTTCCCGGTCCGTCCGCATCCTTGCATGCGGCAGAACCGCAAGTGCCTGCCAAGGTGCACCGGAACGGGATAATCCTGTTCCAGACAGTCGGGACTTACGGGTCATGGTTTGGGTCTGTTCCCAACTGTGCCCGCAGGGCGATCAATTCTGCCTCCAATTTGGCCCGGGCCTGGGCTTCCTGTTCAGCGCGTGCAGCTTCCTGCTCGGCCCGTGCGTTTGCCTGTTCAAGCTGTGCCTGCACTTCGTCCCGGAAGGGGTACCATGTCTCGGTACCAGGCACCCGCAGCCGCAACCTGCCGTTATCCAGGCCCCAAACCGTTCCCAGTACGGCACTGGGATACAGTTCCCACATCTTGCCATGTACTTGCCCTTCCTGGGATTGGATCGGATGGTAGGTGCCCTGCCGGAGATGCCAGCCCTGCATACGCGGTGTCTCCGGACCCAGCCACCCCAGCGGATCACAGAGCCAATATTCCGGCACGCCGGCGGTTTCGTAAAAATCTTTCTTGACCCCCAGGTCACGGGACGCTGTCGTTTGCGAGGCCACTTCCAGGACCAGATCCGGAGGGCCATACAGCCAAGCCAGGTAGGAGGTGTCCTCGGGCCAGTCAATCACACGCAGGATCAGCATCAGATCCGGTGCGGCCCGCTCCGGCCGTCGTGGATGGGGCGGCGGAAAAGGATATACATAGACATCACCTACCAGGCGATAAACAGGGAGCGGACCACCCTGGGGGCCCAGATGTGCATGTATGCTGTCACGGGCCGTGGCCCCCGCGAGATCGTGAGCCGGTTTTTCGGGCATGGTGGGTACATCGGAAGTCGGATAGAGATGGGCGTAGCGGTGTCCCGGATGCATGGCCTGATCCCGGGACGGATCCGGGGCCGAAATGGTCCCTGCCGTGGCAGAAGCAGGAGACAGGACCGTAGCCATAGGGTGTATTCCTCAGGAACTCCAAGGGTCATGCCTGGATTCTATCATGTCGCTATCCGGTGATGAGGTCCCTGCACCCAGGGTGATGGCATTCCGCAGACGCAAACGGACCGGGTGGGATCTGGACTGCCTTCCCCGAGTCCTGGCAGCACAAAATGCGCTGGCCCTGGGCAGCCAGGCACTCTGATCCGTCTGTCCCGACAGCGCAGAAGATGGGCCGCGAAGCGAAACGCGGCCGACTTGAGACGATGGTTACTGCCGGTCGCACAAGGAATGGAGTCCCTGGGGGGATTGATACTGTAACCGGCAGTAGCCATGTCCCTCTGCGGTTAGGGGGTCATTCAGTAGTAGAACAGTTGCCTTGTGCCTGGATCGACGGCGAAAGCCAAGGCATCAAAATTCTGTTGCATGAGCTGGAAGCGGACCTCGGCATGGGCAGGATCGTCCCACAGATTTTCAAATTCGTGGGGGTCCTGTTCCAAATCGAAGAGTTCGCCCAGGGCCAGACCGTGATAGGACACCTGCTTGTAGCGGCGGGTACGGATCATGGTGGCATAAATGCCCACGAAGTCATCCCGATCGGGGGCATTGGGATTCAGGGCGCCATAATACTCGGTACGCACGAAATCCCGATGGTGGTGCAGATCCGCCTCGCCCTGGAGCAGGGACACCAGACTGCGGCCCTGCATGGTTTCCGGGATGTCCAGTCCGGCATATTCCAGCAACGTCGGTGCCAGATCGAGCAGTTCGACAAGCGCTTCGCTGACCACGCCGGACTGGATGTGACCAGGCCAGGACAGAATGAGCGGCACCCGCACCAGTCCCTCGTAAAAGCGGCATCCTTTCAAAATCAGGCCATGATCCCCCAGCATTTCACCGTGATCCGAGGTGAAAATGACCAGCGTGTTTTCCCGCTGCCCGGTGTCCTCCAGGGCCTGTAGCATGCGGCCCACGTTGTCATCGATCAGTTCGATCATGGCATAGTAGGCGGCCTGCAGATCATGGGCCCCGCACGCGGCCGGGCGTTTGGCTTCCGACTGGAAGTCCACAGACTGGAGAGCGGCCTGGGCTTCCAGATCGCTTTCCCGGAAATAGGGCCCCGGCAATGCGTCTGCGTCATAGCGGGCCCGGTAGTCGGCTGGGGGATCGAAGGGCGCGTGGGGATCAAAGATATTGACACTCATCAGCCAGGGCCCGGAACGTTCCTCCTGCATGAATTCAATGGCCCTGTCGGCACAGAAGGTCGTTTGATGGAATTCTGCGGGAATGGGTTCTGACGCTGCATGCAGGGCACCCAGATCCTCACCCTTCTCCGCCACCCAACGCCGATAGGCATGATCCTCGCCCCATTCATCCCGCGGGGAGTGGCTCCAGTGAAACACGCGATAGCCGTCATCCCGGGCGCGGGGTTCTGTGCGATGGTAGGCGCCGGCAAGATGCAGCTTGCCCGACAGGCCGCAATCGTAACCTGCCTGATCCCGCAGCGTCTTGGGGATCAGTTCTGCCCCTTCGGCCCATACGTCGTTGCCGTTGCGGCAGCCATGGACGGTGCTGGGATAGAGGCCCGTGAGGAAACTGGAGCGGCTGGGGGTACAGATCGGGCTTTGGCAGAACGCGAGGTCAAAGGCGGTGCCTTCCGCACACAGCCGGTCCAGGTGGGGGGTGCGGACATGGGGATTGCCCAGGGCACCAATGGTGTCCCAGCGCTGCTGATCCGAACAAATCCAGAGGATATTGGGTCTATTCATGGCTCGGGAATGGAGAGAGGAAACCTACAGGTCGGATCCGACCGCGATCTTGACGACGGTATCGCCGCCCAGGCGGTAGTCACCGTTCAAGGCCAGGAAACCGTCCTTGATCTGTTCCAGCGGCAGCACGTGGCTGACCATGTCGGCATAGGGGAACTCCAGCTTTTCGAGAATGGGCATGGCCCGCACAAAATGATCATCCCCACTGCCCCATATCGCTTCCAGGCGGCAGTTGCGTACCATCAGGGACTTGTTGATGTTGAAGTCCAGGGAGCCCATGTCCACAAAATGGCCCACTTCAATGAAGGTGCCGCTATGGCGCAGGTAGCCCAGGCCTTCCGGCGTGGCCGGCAGGAAGCCGGCACATTCAAAGACCCGATCGGCGCCCTGCCGGCCCGGCGTGGCATCCAGCACCAGTTCGGTCCGTTCTGCCGGCGAAGATACCTCTTCAATGTCAATCACAACATCCGCCCCGAATTTCCGGGCCAGTTCCAGGCGCGCGGCGGGGCCGCCCACGACTATGATCCTGCCCGCACCACTCACCTTGGCGCAGATCGTGGTCACCAGGCCGATGGCGCCGGAACCCTGTACCACTACGGTGTCACCAAACTGGATCTGGCCCCGCATGACCGCATGCACCCCTACCGTAAATGGCTCGGTCAGCACGGCCACCTCAGGCGGCAGATCGGTTTTGATGAAGCAGGTTCCGCGTTTCCCCAGGTAAATGTAGTCGGAGAAGCCACCGACGAAATGGGGCGCTTCATCCGGTGCGTAGTAAAAGCCGTAGGCGCCATCGCCCTGACTCGTACCGGGGCGGAAGATGACCCGGTCGCCTTCCTTGACGGGGTTGCCCACAAAGTCCGTGCGCACCTCACGGCCCAGGGCGGTGATGATGCCTACATTTTCATGTCCCAGCACGATCTCGCGGGAAAATCCATTCTGCCACATGTGCAGGTCGGTGCCGCAGATACCGGCCAGTTCCTGTTTGAGGACCAGGTCATGCGGTGCGGGATCCGGTACATCGTACTCCCGGATGGCGAAATCCTGGTCCTTGGCTACGACTACGCGTCCACTGGGCATAAAGTCCCTCCCGTGGTTTGGTTCGGCATCGCCGAAAAATGTCAGGTTATGGCTGCCACGTCACTGGCCAGGGCAATCTTGATCGCGTCGGCACCATCCAGATGGTACGAGCCGTTGAGGGCTTCAAACCCGTCGCGCACCCGATCCAGGGGCAGGATATGGCTCACCATGTCCCCTAGGGGATCCGGGACCTGTTCCAGCAGGGCCATGCCCCGCGCAAAATGGGGAAAACGACTGCCCCAGATGCCTTCCATCCGGATATTGGGTAACAGAATGTGGCGGGCCGGATTGACGGCCACGGTACCCATGTCCACGAAATGGCCACATTCGACGAAGGTGCCGTCCTGTTTCACGTATTCCAGCCCTTCGGGGAACGCGGGCAGAAAGCCGACACATTCAAAGACCACATCCGCGCCGGCGCCCCGGGTACTGTCCATGACCAGCTGTTTGCGCTGTTCCGGTGCGGGATGTTCGGCAATGTCGATCGTGACATGGGCCCCCAGCCGCTGGGCCAGCTGCAGGCGCCCGGCGGGGCCGCCAATGACAATGATCCGGGCTGCCCCACTGTATTTGGCACATAGCATGACCATGAGGCCAATGGGACCGGAGCCCTGCACAAGGATGGTATCCCCCAGCTGCACATTGGCGCGCATGACGGCGTGTACCCCAATGGCGAAGGGTTCCGCCAGGACTGCGGTACGGGCCGGCGTCGCCGTCTTGATGACACAGAGTTCCGGATCACCCAGACAGATATAGTCGGCAAAACCGCCCGAAAAGGGGGATTCCAGTCCCCGATAGCCGAAGGTGGCATGGGAATTGCGGGGATGATAGACCACCCGATCCCCTTCGTGCAGGGGCTCCCCCCGAAAGTCGTGGGTCAGGTCCTGTCCCAGTGCTGTGACAATCCCGACACTCTCGTGACCCAGCAGGGTGGGTGTCGGCAGATGCTTCTGCCAGTTGTGCAGATCGGTGCCACAGATCCCGGCCAGTTCCTGCTTGAGTACCAGGCCATTGGGGGCGGGATCGGGCACGGTAGCCTCTTCTACCGTGAAGTCTTGGCCCAGAGCTACCACGGCGCGGGCGGTCAGGGACATCGTTGCCATTCCTTTGGTTTGTGTTTCAGTTGCGGGTCAAAACGGATGGCATGGCACGGCTTACCGCTCGTCACCGTCGCCGCCAATTTTGCCCCGGCGCTGTCGAGACAGCACCTTGGTCACGTTGGCGGCGGCCACATCCGCGAGGCTCAGGTCCAGTTGGGTACAGATTTGAGTCAGATACCAAAGGACATCTCCCAGTTCGCTTTGCAGAGCCGCCCGATCCTCGTCCGAGATCTGGCCCTGCTTGTCGCGAAAGATTTTCTTCACCTTGCCCGCGAATTCGCCGGCCTCATTGGTAAGACCCAGCGTTGGATATACCAGGGGATGATTGGTATCGATTACCTCCCAGGTACGGGCCGATTCCCTTTGGTACCAGTCAAAATCAACCGTGTCCTGGCGGGAATTCATGACGGGAGGCGGGAGATGAGGATTGGACATAACAGAATTGGCAGGAGACAAGAGAAGGCGGAAGAACGAAGTGGCGTGTCCAAAGTATCTATACGGGAACAAGACCTGAACAGTGATGCCCACAGTGCCGTGTGTAAAGGCACCGGGGGAACGTCAACAGACCCTCTTCTCCCCATAGTTTTGCCAGAACTTTGCCGAGAGACTCTCCGTACAAATCCCCAAGTCGGAGTTGCTTTGGTGATTCTACTGTTATATGACCATCTGACACCTGATTATTGTACAGACTTGGCGGGAATCCGGCGAATGCTGTCCACCGGTGGACGGTGTATTGGCCTGCCCTGGCGTCCGGCCAAACCAGCGCAGGGACGAAATTCCATGGCAGGTGGCTTTTGCGTGAGAGGTAACCTTGGTACTGCACGGATTGGTCTTTCGGTCCTCGGACAGCCGCTCCATACCGACTCCTGCCGGGATGCCCTGCCGCGAAATCCCTGCCGTTGTCATCCCACCTGTCTGGGTGTTTCTTCCGGGCTATCTGCGGCACCAGACAGATGGGGCTTGCCCTGTGCCCTGCATGGAGTTGTGGTTATACCAGTTCGCTGGGTATGGACTACACATAGCACCCTCGGCATCGGCTATATGAATGTCGGCTTATCATACCCAATGGGTTAGGCACTTGGTACGAGGTCGGGAGACGCCAGAACACCATTGGGCTGTGCCATTTCCTGGAACTGCGTATTGTACAGTTCGGCATAGAGGCCGCCTTGTGCCATCAGTTCCAAATGGGAGCCCCGTTCCACGATTCGACCGTGATCCATGACCAGTACGATATCCGCATTCCGGATGGTGCTCAGGCGATGGGCAATCACCAGGCTGGTGCGATTCTGCAGCAACTGGCGCATTACGTGCTGGATCGTGGCTTCCGTACGGGTGTCTACACTGGCGGTGGCCTCGTCCAGTACCAGAATGCGGGGATTGGCCAGGATGGCCCGGGCGAAACTCAGCAACTGGCGCTGGCCCTGGGAAAGAAGGCTGCCTCGTTCCCCCAGTTGGGTGTCGTAGCCCTGGGGCATGGCCTGAATGAAGTTTTCGGCTTCCACCAGCCGCGCGGCCTCATACACTTCGGCATCGGAGGCATCCAGCCGGCCATAGCGGATGTTCTCGCGCACCGTATCGGCGAACAGGAAGTTGTCCTGCAACACGACACCAATCTGTTGCCGCAGACTGTCCTGGGTCACATGCCGCACATCCTGGCCGTCGATCAATACCTGTCCCTCATCAACATCGTAGAAGCGGCCCAGCAGGTTGATGAGAGAGGTCTTGCCGGCACCGGTAGGGCCTACAATGGCGCAGGTCTGGCCCGGCTGCACTTCGAAACTTACCGCATGCAGGACGGTCTCGTCCGGCTTGTAGCTGAAGGAAACGTTCTGGAAGGAAACATGCCCCTCAATGAGCGCCATGGGCTCGGCCCGGGGCTGGTCCTGCAGGGATATCTCCTCATCCAGCAAGGAGAAAATCCGTTCCGCGCCTGCCAGTGAGCCTTGCATCAGTGACCATTGCTGGGAGATTTCCTGCAAGGGGAAGAAAAAGCGGCGGACATATTCCAGGAAGCTGATCAGCATGCCGAGGGAAGCATGGCCCTGCAGCACGAGCCATCCTCCCAGCCCCAAAAGGAGAGCCGTGGTCAGGGCATTCACCGATTCGATGGCCGGGGCAAAAGCCGCGGAAATACTGACCGCCGTCACATTGGCATCACGGTTGGCGCGATTCAGCTCCATAAAACGCTCGCGGTTGGCTTCCCCGCGGTTGAAGGCCTGAATCACCTTAACCCCCGAGATGCCTTCCTCCAGTTCGGAGGATACATCTCCCAGTGACTCCCGGCTCTTGCGATACGCGACCCGGGCCATCGCCGCCAGGCGGGAAGAAATGAACAAGATAACGGGCACGGCGCCCAGAATGACAAGGCTCAGGCGCCAGTCCAGGAATGACATGACGCAAATGATCACGAGCATGCGCACGATGCCCCCGACCATCTGCGTAAAGCCCTGGCTCAGAAAATTGTTCAGGACATCCACGTCATTGATCAGCTTGCTCATCAAATCGCCCGCTTCATTCCGGTCGAAGTAGGCAAGCGGCAGATCCTGAATCTTGGTGAAGACCTGCTGCCGCAAACGGGCCATCAACTTGCCGCTCAGCAGTCCCATGAAATAGAACTGGTAGCGAAAGCCTACGTACTGCAGGACATAGTTCAGCAGCAACAGGCCCAGGGGCACCAGCATCTGTTCCACGCTGGCATCCGGTACCAGGATCCGGTTGTCGATAATCCAGCCAATCATGGCGGGCCCCGTGGATATGGCCAGGGTGGCCAACAGCATGGTGGCCATCACCAGCCACAGATCCCGGCGGTAGCCCAGGATCAGGCGCACGATGCGGGCACCTGTATCCCAAACCGAAACCGCCTTGCCCTGTTCCATCTGGGCGGCCATCTGGAAACTGGAGGATGCCCGACTCATAGGACAGGTCTCCTGGCGGCCGTCCGGGCCAGGGGCGGCGTTTCGTTGCCCTGGGCCGTGGCCGCAACGGGAATGAAGTGTGAGGTTTCGGGCTTGAACTGGGACTGCACAATCTCGGCGTAGAGGGCACTGTCCCGCATCAGCTCGTCGTGCGTGCCCATATCGGCGATGCGGCCGTGCTCCAGGAGCAGTACCTGGTCGGCTTCCCGAACCGTAGCAATCCGCTGGGCGATGACGAACGCGGTGCGGCCCTGCATCAGGGCCTTGAGGGCTTCCAGAATGTGATGTTCCGTCTCGGCATCTACCGCACTGGTACTGTCGTCCAGAATAAGAATGCGGGGATCCAGCAACAGGGCCCGGGCAATGGCGATGCGCTGGC
This sequence comes from Caldilineaceae bacterium, assembly GCA_963664185.2. Lineage (GTDB taxonomy): Bacteria > Chloroflexota > Anaerolineae > Caldilineales > Caldilineaceae > Bin34. The sequence goes on from CAXXOQ010000185.1 coordinate 84,515, forward strand.
GCTGGCCGCCGCTGAGACCCACACCCCTTTCCCCCACGCGGGTGGCATAGGCCTCAGGCAGTTCCATGATGAAGTCATGGGCCGCCGCGGCCGCGGCCGCTTCCTGAATCGCCTCCATGGTGGCTTCAGGGCGGCCATAGGCAATGTTCTCGCGGATGGTGCCTGTAAACAGAATGGCTTCCTGCAGCACAATGCCAATCTGGGAGCGCAGTGAATCCAGGGTGACCTGACGCACATCTTTCCCGTCGATGGTGACACGGCCTCCGGTCACGTCGTAGAAACGGGGCAGCAGATTGATGATGGAACTCTTGCCGGATCCGGTACGTCCCATGATGGCAATGCTCTGTCCCGGCCGGGCCGTGAAGCTTATGCCTTTCAGGACATCGTCTTCCTGTCCCGCATAGCGGAAAAAGACCTCCTGGAAAGTGACACGGCCCACGACAATGCCCAGGGGCTGGGCATCGGGCGCATCGTGCAATTCCGAAGGGGTGTCCAGGACTTCAAAGATCCGTTCGGCACTGACCAGGGCCCGTATCATCATGCCGGACAGAAAGCCCACGGTCATCAGGGGCTGTGTCATGAAGATCAGGTAACTGATGAAAGCCGTCAGGGTGCCGATACTGAGTTGATCCAGAATGACCATCCGGCCCCCAAATGCCAGTACGAACAGCAGTTGCACGTTGGAGATCAGGAACGTCGCCGGGAACATCTTGGAGATGCGGTTGATGAAGTTCAGGGTGAACAGCCGGTAGTGTTCGTTCTCTTGGGCAAAGCGTTCGATCTCAAAATGGGAGCGGGCAAAGGCCTTGACGACCCGGATTCCCGCCAGATTTTCCTGCAGGCGCTCGTTGAGTTTTTCCATCGTGCCCTGAATTTCCCCGAACAGGGGCCGAATGGCCCGCATGAACAGGCCCAGCAGCACCATGTTGAAGGGAATGATCAGGAATACGATGGTGGCCAGACGCAGGTTCATGAAGGCGAGTGCGGCCAGAGCCCCCAGGAACATGAAGGCCGAGGCAATCATCTGGAACAGGCCCTGCCCCATGAACTGGCGCACCAGTTCCACATCGTTGGTGGCCCGGGTCATGAGTTGCCCGGTCTGGGCCTGATCGTGGTAGCTGAAGCTCAGGCTCTGGACCTTGGTATAGATCTGGTTGCGCAGATCGAAGGCGATGCTCTGGCTGTTCTTCTCGCTGAGATAGTTTTGCAGGAAATTAAAGACGCCCCGTCCTATCGCCAGGCCGGACAGGATCAGGGTGCTGGTGATGATGAGGGACCAGTCAAAATCCTGGACCTGGCCGCGGCGCAGCTCCGTCTCAATGCCGTCAATGACCTGCCGAATTACCACGGGGGAGGCCAGATTGGCCCCGATCATCAGGATGAGGCTGATGAAAGCACCGGTGGCATTGCCCCAATAGGGCAACAGCAGAGAAAGGAAACGCCCCGTCAGGTGCAGCGAAGAGCCGCGGGGAGAATGGGAGGACCGATCCGCAGAGGGAGTTGCGCGCATCAGGAGAAAAAGTGGCAGGCGGACGGGCCGATGGAAAAAGTCATGCAAGGCACGGGGGCCTGGATAAGTCTAGCATGTGTCGATTGTTGCGTGGGAAAGGGCCAGAGGCGGTGGCTGTATGTCCATGGACTGTTCGGGAGAAACCGCCGCCGGATGCCGCCCTGGCCGTCACCGCCAGGCTGGCCCGGCAGCACCCGGCGGGCGGAAGCATTTCCATTTTCGGAATGGCCACCCATAATGATACAATTATATTAGTATTGGACAGGCGAGAGTTCGGAATGCTATAATCTTGCCATGACCCTGTGTGCCCTTGCCATCCTGGGTGGGTCCTGGAAAGGCTCCCTGCCTGCGGGGCTGTGAGATTGCAAGGACATGCCGGGTTGCGCAGGAGCGTCACGGCAAGTTGGCCCATGCTGCAATTGGCGCACGATGCGCTTGTTCCCTGCCATGGGGAAGCCATTGGGGCCAGCGTTGCATAGGCCAGCACACAGGAAGAGTCCTCTGGGATGGCCCTTCCCTGCCGGACACCCACCTGCTGTGCCATCTTGCCAGCCGGAACCCGCTTTCCGGTCATGCCTGAACCCCTCCATTTCCCATACGGGCGAGGAAATTACCACAAATGACCAAACCGTCTCTCCTGGAACGGGCACAGCAATCGATAGAAGAGGCACATCCGCGTGCCCAGGCCGACCCGTCCCGGCCGCAATTCCATTTCACGCCTCCGGCCATGTGGATGAATGATCCGAACGGCACCATCCACTACCAGGGCTGGTACCATCTGTTTTACCAGCTGCAGCCCTTTCACGATCATCCCCCCAAGGATGACGATCTGTTTTGGGGCCATGCGCGCAGTCGGGACCTGGTGCACTGGGAGCACCTGCCCATTGCCTTGGCCCCGGATCGGGAACATGGCGAATATGGCTGCTGGTCCGGAGGTGCAACAGTCGATGGGGAAGGCAATCTGGTACTGATCTATACCAGCGTACAAGGCACGGATCCGGATAAGCGGCCCCCCTTTGAGCAATGGGGGGCTGTGAGCCGCGACGGGGGCCGGGAATTCACACGGCATGCGGCCAATCCCCTGCTGTGCCTGGATGACAGGTTGCACCTGCCCCAGGGGCCGCGTGTCCTGGCCGACTGGCGCGATCCTTTCGTGTTTGACTGTCAGGACCGCAAGTTCATGATTGTGGGCAATGCCGGACCGGAAGCGGGAACGCCCCTGTTTGAGGCCGTCACCCCGGATTTGGGGCAATGGGTGTACCGGAGCCAGCTCTGTGATGTCAGCGCCGAGTGTCCCAATTTCTTTCCCCTGCAGGATCGTTTCGTGTACTTGCTGTCCCCCTTTGGGGATGTGGAATATCGCATTGGCACGCTGGACCTGGCCCACTACCGGTTCCACATCGAGTCCGAAGGAATCGTGGAGGCAAGCGGCGGGTACGCACGGGGTTTCTACGCCAGCAATGTACTGCGGGCACCCGACGGGCGCTGCATCCTGTTGGGCTGGCTGGGCGGCTTCGAACCGGGACATGGCTGGAATGGCTGTCTTGCCCTGCCGCGGGTTTTGTCCATCTCCGCCGATCTGGAGTTGCGCCAGCATCCGATAGACGAACTTCGGCAGTTGCGCGGGAAGGCGATCCAGGTACCGGGCCTCATTCTGAACGAGGCCCGGCAGGTATTGGCGGATGTAGTGGGGGATCAGCTGGAAATCAAGGTGCGCCTTACGCGCATCAGTGCGGCGGAATTCGGCCTGAACTTGCGTTGTGAAGCGGATGGGACCTATGGTGTGTCCATTCACGTGGGACCCAGCGGCCTGGAGGTGGCGGGCAAGGCCATTGACATCCCCTTGGGGGATACACTGGACCTGCATGTGTTTCTGGATCGTTCGGTGCTGGAAGTCTTTGTGAATGACGGTCAGGCCTGTGCCAGCCGTGTCATTGACCAGGGGCTGTTCGGCCAGCATGTGATGGTCTGGTGCAAGGGAGGCCTGGCTGCCATGGCAGCCATGACGGCCTGGCCGCTCCGCGCTATGGTTTGAGTGATCTTCTGCCTCCGGCAACCACCGGGATGTCCCGCTGTTTGTTGCAAGTTGGGCGGCGGCAGGCAATAGGAAGAGCCCTTATGGCCGAGAGGGACCAAATCAGGCAATGGGAAAGACCACGTACGTGGCGTTGGACCATGATGCATGGAGGGAGATGGAGACTCAGGCGCTTCATGGACAGGGAGCAGTAGCCAGGAAAAGGATTGTGCACTGAACTGGAATCCACGAAAGCACCCAAATCGCTACATGATGGCATTGCACCTATGACCCCTGAACAGATCGCATCACTGACGGCACAAGGCGAATCCGAGTCGCGGGAATTCAAAAGCACGACAGGAGCCCGTCGCGAGGCGGCCATGACCGTGTGCGCTATGCTGAACCACCAGGGTGGCTTTGTGCTGTTTGGCGTTGCGCCGGACGGAAAGGTGGAGGGCCAGCAAGTCAGTGAGCGGACGCTGGAGGAAGTGAGTGCCGAGTTCCAAAGGATCGAGCCCTCTGCCTTGCCTGGGATTGAACGGGTTCCCACAAGTGGCAACCGGGAAGTGCTTTTGGTCCGGGTGAGTCAGGGTACAGCCAAGCCGTACCGGTATCGGGGGACTGCCTATCGCCGGGTGGGAAACACTACCGTAGCCATGTCGAACACAGAGTACAACCAGATGCTTTTTGAGCGCATGCACAGTGAGCAGCGCTGGGAGAACCAGCCCGCCACTGGATGGTCCATGGAAGATCTGGAGGTGACAGAGATCCAGCGTACGGTATCCGAAGCGATCCGGCGCGGTCGACTGGTGGACCCAGGCACACGCGAACCAGCCGAGTTGCTGCGTGGCTTGGGGCTTTTGCGGGACGGTATCCTGTGGCGTGCGGCCGCCGTGCTTTTCGGCAAAACCGAACGCATCGAGTTTGAAATGCCGCAGTGCCTGCTGCGTGTGGCCCGTTTCCGGGGTGTCGATCGTATGGAATTCCTGGATAACCGGCAGTTTCTGGGCAATGCCTTTGCGCTTCTTGCCAGTGCCGAACGTTTTTTGCAAGAGACGCTGCCGATTGCCGGCCGGTTTGAATCAGGCCGGATGGCAAGGATCGATGCGCCCCTCTATCCGCCGCTGGCCACACGGGAGGCCCTGGCCAACGCCCTGTGCCATCGCGATTACGCCATTGGGGGTGGTTCCGTAGGGGTAGCCGTCTACGATGATCGCCTGGAAGTGACTTCCTCCGGGAGGCTCCATTTTGGGTTGACTCCAGAGAAACTGTTTCTTCCGCACGAGTCCCGACCCTGGAATCCCCTGATCGCGCGTACCTTTTATCGACGTGGCATTATTGAGGAATGGGGACGTGGGACACTCAAAATGGCAGAACTGACTACATCTGCCGGTTTGCCCCATCCCGAAATTGAGGATGAGGGGGAACTGGTGACTGTACGCTTTCGCAACCCGCATTTCGTGGCGTCCGCGCCAGATACAAGGGAGCTTTCCGAACAGCAGCAGGCGGTCCTTGAGCTGCTGGCGCGATCCGATCGGTCCTTGGCGTTAAGGGAAATCCGTGCGCTGCTGGGGCTACAGGCCAACGAGCGACGCCTGAGAAAGGATCTGTCCATACTCAAGGCTTGGGGACTGGTCGATGTCACGGGCTATGGCCGCGGAGCACGCTGGAAACGCCTGTGATATCGCAGGTTGGGCCAATTCGGGCCAATTCGGGCCAATTCGGGCCAATTCGGGCCAATTCGGGCCATGGGGCAACCATAGCAAGTCTGGACCGGACAGATAAGGCTGTGGACAACCGTCCTTGAGAAGCGAAGGCGTTTGCACTTGGCTCTGGGGCAAGGACGTCTCGTGGCCGTCATGCAGGGAACCAGGCGTGGTTCCAGGGGATGTTAATGCACAGACAACCTGCTAGGGGGCATGGGCCTTCAATCCGGGTTCTATCTGCTCCCACACGCGTTGCTGAAAATTGCGTGAGATGTGCAGGGACATGGCCCACCCGGGTTCGTATCCCCCTTCGTCAAACGCATCGAATTCGGGCAGATACAGAAGCCAGTCATTGGCATAACTCACGAGCATCACGGTGCGGTAGCCCATAAGTTGGGCTCTGGCGCGAAACCGTACGGCCGTTTCACTGAAGACTTCGCCCGGCTCCGTAATGAGTACGCTATCCCCTATGCCGATCAGGGCGATCTCGACCGATTGGAATCTCTCGCCCACAACGGGCTGCACGGAAGGGAAATTGTATGGTACATACGTCTGGGCAGGCTCGGCCTCATCCGGTGCCCTGCGCGCATCAACGCGCATGCTTTCCACCCAAATCGGTCCCGGTGTCGCCGTCGTCCGAATGCGCCGGGACACCCGCAGGACCTCGTTCCGGAAGGCCCGGCCCAACTCCGCGCACTCCGCGAATGTGCCACCGCCTCTGTCCCCCACGTTGTACGGATCGGGATCGTCCACGGCACCGTAGTAGGTGCTGACGTCGCCGATGGCCCGCACCGTGCGTTCACCGTGCAACTGCTGACGCACACCCGCCACCAGCGGATTGATGTCTCCCGCTCCTCCCTGAAAGAAGAGACAGGTCGTTCCCGGCCCCAGGTCCTCTTCAATGTAACGGGCCGCATAGCCCGGCCAATCCCCGGTGACAGCCAGATTGTCGTAGCCCATGACTACGGCATGGCACGCATAATTGGCAATGACGCCCAGGGGCTTTCCCTGAGCATCGTCGATCCGGATGACCGCCACGGCGGGGTCCACGGGACGGTCCAGCCAGCGGCGGTTGATGGAGTATCCGTACAGGAAACCGGAACCGCTGCCCAGCCGGACAGGCTGCAAGGCCGCGATCGCCGCCGCCACGGCTTCGGCTACCATGGCGGCCAGGGGGCGATCCCAGTTGTCGGCTATCCGGTCATCCGGTCCCCCGTGGGTATGGGTCGTGGCCATGTGCACATGTTCCGCCTGCAGATCGAAACGCTGGGCGAGTACCTGGCGGATAGCCCGGACGGTTTCATCGTTTACGTAACAGAGTTCCAGCGAGAGCAGGACGTAGCGGGTTGCCGCCACCTCCAGCACCAGGGCACGTGCCATCAGGGGATCGTGGATCCCCGTATTGCCGTGATCCCGGCCGCCATAGCCGACAAGCCGTGTACCGGGCCGGGGGGTGATATCCGCGCGTCCAAATCCGCCTTTCAGGGTGGCCATGACCGATGCTCCTTGTCCTGGATAGTCTTCATCCCTTCAGTCCCGACACCACAACGCCTTCAATGAAGTAACGCTGCAGCAACAGGAAAACCATGATGACCGGCAGGGTGGCCACGCTGGAGACCGCCATGATGTAGGTCCAGTAGGGGGCGCGCAACGGCTGCTGGAACACCGTCATGCCGACCGGCAGGGTGAACAGCTCGTCCTTGGTCACCACGATCAGGGGCCACAGAAAATTGTTCCAGCTGCCGAGAAACGTCAGAATGGCCAAGGTGGCAATGGCTGGTTTCAGCAAAGGCAGAATGATGCGCACGAAGATCCCCAGTTCCCGGGCCCCGTCAATGCGCGCCGCATCCATCAGTTCATCCGGCAGCGTAAGACAGGCCTGGCGCATGAGAAACACGCCGAAGGCGCTGATGGCCCCGGGAATGATCAGGCCGGCGTAGGAGTTGGTCCAGCCCAACTTGTGCACGACCACGTAAAGCGGAATCAGGAGCACCTGGAAGGGAATCATCATGGTGCTCAGGATGAACAGGAAGGCCAGACGCCGGCCCGGGAAATCGAACTTGGCAAAGCCGTATCCGGCCAGGGCACTGAACAGGATCGTGCTGCCCACCACGATCACTGCCACCAGCAGGCTGTTCCCGAAGTAGCGGAGAAAGGGCGCGGCCTGAAATGCTTCCACATAGTTGGCGGGCAGAAAGGATCGGGGTACCCAGTGTATGGGAATGGCAAATACCTCGGGTTCTGCCTTGAAGCTGGTACTGAACATGTAGTACAGCGGAACACAAAAGAAAAGCAGTCCCAGCAGCATGATGCCGTAAAGGCCCAGGCTGCTGATCGTGCGGCGGATCTGCACCCGGCGGTAGGCCCGGGAACGGGCATAGGCGGGCGGCGCGAAATCCGAATAGCCGTCAGAAGTGCTCATGACCAGGGGGCCCCCGCCCACCCCAGGCGAATCGGTAGGCCCGTGGCGGGTACCGGATCGAGGTCCGTTGACGCGTTCACGTATAACTGGTCTCCTCGGCCCGGACACTCCGGATATAGATCAGCGTCAGGGCAATGATGACAAAGAACATGAAGACCGACATGGCGGCGGCCTGTCCCATGCGGAAGTAATTGAACCCGTAGTTGTAGACAAGGAGCGCAATCGTGGTCGTCACATCGCTGGGTCCCCCACGGGTCATCACATATTGCAGGGCAAAGGACTGAAACGAATTGATGGTGGAAATAACGATGACAAACAGGATGGTGGGACGCAGCAGGGGCAGCGTCACATGCAGAAAGGCCTGCCAGCGGGTCGTGCCGTCAATGAGGGCCGCCTCGTAGAACACGCGGGGAATGCCGACCAGACCGGCAATCCAGATAATCATGAAGAAGGGAATGCCCGCCCAGTCATCCACGAAGATGAGCGAAAGCGGCGTGAGCAGGCGGTCAGCCAGCCACAGCGTATCCGGGTCCTGGGTAATGGGTTTGGCCAGGACACTGATCACCCCGTTGGGGTCCAGCAACAGTTTCCAGACCAGGGAAACGACCACCGCCGAAAGCAGGGTGGGCGTGAAGTACAGGGTCTTGAAGAACTCCCTGCCGCGGAAGGGAGCCAGAAAGAGCATGGCCAGTGCCAGGGAGAGAATCCATTTGGGCACGGTGGTGCCCAGCAGGAACCAGAGCGTGACCTTGAGCCCATTCTGAAACTGGTCGTTGACGGCAAGCTTGGTGTAATTCGTGAAGCCGACGAATTCCGGAGGCTTCAGCAGGGTGTATTCGGTCAGGCTGAGGTAGAAACCGTTAAGGGTGGGATAAAGACTGAAGACAAGAAAAAAGAGCATGGCGGGAGCCACGAAGAGCATGCCGTGCACACGGCGCCGGTATAGCAGTTCCCGTCGAATCAACGCACGCATCAAGCAGGATCATCCTGTATCAGAGGTTTCTGGTGCCACTGGTCGTCTTGGCTTGTCCGATAGGACAGTGGTGCGGGGACAGGCGGCATCCACCGACGGGCCTGTCCCCACGTTGCGGTCCTGGTGCCAGGGCTACTCCATTTCGGACATGATGGCGTCAATCTCTTCCTGGCCAATGGCCATGGATTCCTTCAGATCCATGCCCTCCACCACAATGCGGTCCCGCGCCCGGGCCAAAACATCGGCCACTTCAATGAAGCGGGGAATGCGCGGTGAGTACATGCTGGTGGTCATCTCGTCCAAAAAGACATCCAGAAACGGTGTGTTCTGGAAGGTCTCGGATTCGACAACTTCCACGCGTGCCTGCAGCAGGCCGGTGTGGGCCAGGTACTCTTCCGGATGGGAATCCAGGAACTCGGCCAGTTGCCAGGCCGCTTCCTGTACCTCAGGGGCCGAACGGGAATTCACCATATGGAAATACGCGTAGATGTCAAAGTGGTTCTGGTTGACCGCATTCTCCCAAATGGGCACCGGCTTGACCGTGTAGTCAATGCCTGCTTCCACGATGCCCGGACGGGCCCAGGAACCCATGTCGCATTCAATGACCAGTTCTTCGGCCAGGAAACCACTCATCTGGCCTTCGAAATAGGCAGGGCCACCCAGGCCCTTGGCTTCCCAGTCGACCCAGTATTGCATGGCCTTTTCCGCTTCGGGGGTCAGGAGATTCAGTTCCGAGCCACCCAGCTGGCGTACCATGGCGCCGTATTCCAGGAACATCCAGACGGACGCACTCCAGCTGAAATCAAAGCCGCGCTGAATGAGGCGTCCTTCCTCGTCCCGCTTGGTCAGGGCTTCCGCCACAACCAGCATGTCTTCCCAGGTGGCAGGAAAATCGGCATCCGGATCCAGGCCCGCTTCCGCGAAGAGACGATTGTTGACATAACAGGCATAAATGCTCAGTTCGTTCGGGATCCCGTAGAGCTGTCCGTCAAACATGGCGCCCTGCAGGGTGTTTTCGGGCGCCACATACATATCCATAAAGGCCTGTTGCGAGTCGTAGCCAATGGCTTCAAACGCCACCGGGGCAATGGCGCCCTGCGCGTAGAAGGTGCCGATGTCCCCATTCCATTGGGCGAAGAGATCCGGTCCCGTGCCCGCCGCAAGTGCGGTGCGCAGTTTCTGGTCAAAGTCGGCGGGTATCACCTCGTATTCGACCGTGATATGCGGATTCATCTCCATGAATTCGGCAATGTATTTTTCGTCCAGTTCCACGCGGGGCGTGAAATTGTGCGCCCAATACACTACAGTCACAGGTTCCGGGCCGGCGTCTTCCTCAGTGCCCTCTTCCATGACAACCGCACAACCACCCAGCAACGCGCCACACACCATCAGGATCATAAGGACGGACAGGGCGCCCTGCGCCCGGGTCCACCGCAAAAGCAATTCTCGTACCATAGTGACCTCCCATGTGCAAGGTGATCCAGAGGCAGTCCGGAACAGGGGGAAGCCCCCGGCCGCTTGCCTGCCAAATTCAGGTTCATTCTATCCTTTCCGGCGACATTCCGCTAACGGCCAAATACGTTACAAAGTTTCTGTGTTATATCGTTGACTGTGCTCGGCAAGCAACGTGAGGCCAAGATGCTGCTCGGTCGGCACAAACAGGGGAGGACGCGCCGCATCCGGACGGGGCACGCTGCGATCGGCTTTCACCCGGGTCATTTGCCTTCCGGGCCCCGGCAGGTGCTGTACAATGGGGTTTTCAGGACCGCTACCTGCATCCTGATTTCCCTGTTGCACTTCCGTTGGAGAAACATCTTATGGAATACACGATCCACGGTTCCACCATGCAGGCCTTGTTGCTTAAGTTGCAGGCTGGCGAATCCGTGATTACGGAGACCGGCGGCATGGCCTGGCAGATAGGCAATATCAAGATGGATACCAGGATGCCCGGCGGACTGTTGGGCGGGCTCAAGCGGAAGTTCACAGGCGAGTCCTTCTTTATGACGACCTATGAAGCCCAGAGTGCCGATTGCCAGATTGCCTTCACCCCCTTTGCCCCGGGCAAGGTGGTGCCCGTCCAGCTCCAGCCCGGACGCGAGGTGGTGGTACAGCGCGATGCCTTCATGGTAGCGGAAAGTACGGTCGATCTGGATTTGCATTTTCAGCGCAATCTGGGATCGATGTTTTTTGGCGGCGAGGGCTTTATCCTGCAGAAGCTCAGCGGGCAGGGTTTGGCGTTTGCCGAAGTGCCCGGCGAAATCGTGGAATACGATTTGGCGCAAGGGCAGCAGATTCGGGTGGATCCGGGGCATGTCGCCATGTTTGACAGCTCTGTGGATTTCGATATCCAGCGCGTCAAGGGTGTACGGAATATGCTGTTTGGGGGCGAAGGCCTGTTCCTGGCCCTGTTGAAGGGGCCCGGTCATGTGTGGCTGCAAACCATGACGCTCAGCAATCTGGCCGCCAAGCTGGCATCCCATATGCCCCAGGCACAAGGCTCGGGTGGGGGTGACGGTGTGGCTTCCCTGTTTGGCAAACAGTAACGCCACATGACCTGGCACGGAAAGTCCCAAGATATACGAGGTTGGAAGAACAAGCAATGAGTGGTACGTACGAACTGAGTGGCTGGGAACTGGGGGAACTGTTGCCCGACGCCGAAGAACACACGATCCGGGAACGCCTGGACGCCCTGGAAGCTGCCGTCGCCGAATTTGAAGCGGGCCGGGACAAACTGGATGCGTATGCGACAGCCGACGGCACCGCGCCGGCCGCGGAACTGGATCTGGTGCCCTACATGCAGCAGATTGAGCGCATCTCCGAGCAGATGTATTGCCTAGGGGCCTATGGCAGTCTGTGGTTCTCGGCCGATACCCAGTCGGAAGAAGCCATTCGGTATGAAGGCTACATGCAGCAGGAACTGACGCGGTTGCAGAATCGGGTCCTGTTCTTTGATCTGTGGTGGAAGTCGCTCAGCGACGCGCAGGCTGCCCAATTGCTTCCGGATCCGGAACAGTATCCGGATTACGCCTATGCCCTCCAGAGTGATCGGCGCTTCGGGCCGTATACGCTGAACGAGGAGGCCGAGCAAATCATCAATACCAAGGACGCGAACGGCATGAGTTCGCTGATCACCATCTATACGATGCTGACCAACCGTCTTGAATTCACCCTGGATGTGGACGGGGAAACGAAGACAATGACGCGGGAAGAGCTCATGACCCATATCTACGATTCCGATCCGGCGATGCGGGAGGCCGCCTACCGGGAATTGTACCGGGTCTTCGAACCCGAGAATCCCATTCTGTCCCAAATCTATGCGAGTCGGGTGCGGGACTGGCACAGTGAGAATGTGCAGATGCGGCAATACGCTTCACCCATCGCCGTCAAGAATCTGGGCAACAATATTCCGGACGCGGCGGTAGAAACGCTGTTGCAGGTGTGCCAGGACAATGCCTCCATGTTCCAGGACTACTTCACCCTGAAGGCCCGGTGGCTGGGTATGGAGAAGCTGCGCCGCTTTGATATCTATGCCCCGCTTTCCCCTTCGGACAAAACGATTGAATACCCGGACGCGGTGACCATGGTGCTGGATACCGTCAAGGCCTTTGACCCTGACGTCGCGACCAAGGCCGAGCGGGTGTTCCGGGAAGGACACATCGACAGTGAAGTGCGCAAGGGCAAACGGGCCGGCGCCTTCTGCGCGACGGTGCTGCCTTCCATGACACCGTGGATTCTCATGAACTACACCGGCCGGATTCGCGATGTGGCGACCCTGGCCCACGAATTGGGCCATGCCATTCACAGTTTGCTGGCGGAAGATCATTCGCTGCTGACACAGCATGCCCCGCTGCCGCTGGCGGAAACGGCTTCCGTGTTCACGGAGATGCTGTTGACGGACCGTTTGATGCAGGAGAATTCCGATCCGGCCGTACGCCGTGAACTGCTGGCGGCGGCGGTTGACGATATGTATGCGACTGTCATGCGCCAGGCCTATTTCGTCGTCTACGAAAAGACAGCACACGAGGCCATTCTGAACAATACCGCACCCGCTGAACTGAGTGCGACATATCTGGCCCAGCTGCAACAGCAGTTGGGCAGCGCGGTGGATGTAGATGCCATCTTCCAGCATGAATGGCTCATGATCCCCCATATTTTCCATACACCCTTTTACTGCTATGCCTACAGTTTCGGGCAGCTGCTGGTGCTGGCGCTCTATCGCCGCTACCAGCAGGAGGGCGAGGCCTTCAAGCCGGGGTATCTCAAGTTGCTGGCCTACGGCGGTTCCGCCGATCCCGACACGATCCTGCAGGAAATGGGCATTGACATGGCCGATCCGGCTTTCTGGCAGGGCGGATTTGACGTGGGGCAGGACATGATCAACGAACTGAAGGCGCTGGAACTCTAGGTAGCCGTGGGTGCGCTCTCCCATGGACCGTGCCACCGGGACGGTGAGTGGAGAGCGTATGCAGGTGGCGACGTTGTGCTCCCTGGGCGTGACACGCCTGCATCACAAGTGGATGCGCCATCGCACAGGAGCGGGCTGCCAGGACCGGATGGCTTATACGCGGGCCCCGTTCCATCTACTGGCGCCCGCCTGTGCCCGCATTCCGTCCGCCCAGACCTGTTCCAAAGCCTTCTGGTCCCGATCCTGGCAGATCCGGTGCAAGGGGGCATGACGGGGTGTCACGCCGTCGGCAAACCCCAGTGTCTTCACCATCACGGGAGCCTGGCTATGGCCCCGTTGACAGAGGGCGTGCAAGCTGCGTGCACTCTCCCGCATGACCATTACGGCCAGACCCAAAATCGCGGGCAAGGGACAGCGGGCCCTGACGACGGTGTGGAACAGGAACTTGCCGCAATGTCCGGCCGAGTCACGGCATGTTGGTCGGGGAAAGGCCCGGCGCACCTTGCCGTGCCTTGTTTACTGCCCCTGGATCCCGGAGACAGAAGTATCATGGCCCAGTCTGGCCAGCGCGTCGGCGGCGGCCCGGGATTCGGCCCGTTTGTAGCTGGTGCCTTCACCCATGCCCAGGACCTGGTCGTTGAGCATGACACGCACGACATAGGTGCGCGCGTGATCGGGGCCTGAGGCGGCAATGCGTTCATAGCGGGGAGTGCGATGCTGCGTGCCCTGGATCAGTTCCTGCAATTCACTCTTGGTATTCCGGAGCACGCCAAACCGGTCCCAGCGGTGCAGGGTCGGTTCCAGATAGCGTTGCAGGAACGAAGTGGCCGCGACGTGTCCCTGGTCCAGTGTGATCGCACCGGTCAGGGCTTCAAAGGTATCGCTGAGGATTTTCCGGTTTTGGCGCAGATTGCCTTGCTCACCGCTGCGTCCCAGCAAAAGGTAAGTCCCAAGGTTCAAATCGACTGCCCATTGGCCCAGCGTTTCCGCCCGGACCAGATCGGCGCGCATCTGGGTGAGCTGGCCTTCCCTGTGGTGGGGAAACCGGCGAAACAGGAGTTCGCCCACAACCAGCGACAGCACCGCATCGCCCAGAAATTCCAGACGTCCGTTGTCTGGAGGGCGCACGGGCAACGCCTGTTCATTGGCAAAGGAACTGTGGACAAAGGACACGAAGAGAAGGACTGGATCGCGAAACGCCAGATCCAGGGACTGCGCGAAAGTCAGAAGTCGGGCCTGGTTGTCCAGAAAGGCTGGATGATGGCGCCAGACGTCAACGGATTCAGGCATATCCTTTCGTGTCCATACAGATAGCAGGCGAACGCCACTGCAGTGAGGTGTAACTCAGACCCGGAGGCAACAGCAGATATACAATAGATGTGCCTATTATACTGGTGTTCCGGCACACAGGATGAGAACTTGCATCAGGAACAGCATACCCTCCAGGGCCAGGTCTGCCCGTTTTTGCCGGGTATGGCTGCCCCTGCTTCTGCCCCTCCTGGCTCTGCTCTGCGGCACGCGGGAGGCAACCGCCCAGGAGCAAACCGATTCGGGTCTGGCGGACGGCCAGGCCACATTGATCCGGGAGCTGGATGTGCCCACCACCGAGGTGGTGGAACGGTTCATGTCCCACATGACCGTGGCCGACAAGGTGGGCCAGCTGTTTGTCGTCAACTTTCAGGGGGCCACCCTGGAACCGGACAGCTCCATTGTCCAGCTGATCCATGACTATCGCATCGGCGGTGTGGTGCTCAATGAACAGAACGGCAACATTGACAATGATCCCGGCACCCGAACACCGCACCAGGTCGCGCGCCTGATCAACCAGTTGCAGGCGGTGGCCTACGGCCTGTATGTGCCCCCCATGCTGGCCGCCAGCGGGGATCAGGGGACAGCCATGCCGGCCGAGATCCTGGTGCCCTTGCCCCCTTCCCGGCTGGACAGCCAGGTGGGACTGCCCCTGCTGGTAGGCGTACCCCAGGTGGGAAATGAACAGTTCGGGGCGGTGTTGCGCAACGGGTTTACGCCCATGCCCAACCAGCTGGCCATAGGGGCGGCCTGGCAACCGGATTTCGCCCAGGCGGTGGGTACCATCATGGGCCAGGAACTCAGTGCCGTAGGTTTCAACGTCCTGCTGGGTCCCAGCCTGGATGTCTTTGATCGGCCCCGGCGGTTGCAGACCGGCACCCGTGCCACCGCTACGTTCGGTGAGGACAGCTGGTGGGTGGGACAGCATGGCCAGGCGTTCATTGCCGGGATGCATGAAGGCAGCAACCATACCGTTTTGACCTTCACCCGGCACTTCCCGGGACAGGGCGGCAGTGACAGGACCCTGGATCAGGAACTGGCTACCATTCAGGTCACGCTGGAAGAATTGCGCCGGCATGAACTGCACCCTTTTGCCCAGGTAACCGTGCCGCACGCCGGCACCCCCGCCCTGCCCGGCGTGACGGACGGCCTGCTGACCAGTCATATCCGCTACAGCGGATTCCTGCGTTCCCGGGAACGCACACCCCCCATCAGTCTTTCGGCCCATCTGGATGAAATGCTGCGACTGGAGGAATTCCAGCCCTGGCGTCACAGCGGTGGACTTACCATGAGCGACGGCCTCGGGGTCCGGGCCATTCGGGCCTACTATGATCCGGCGGAACAGACATTTCTGGCCAACCGCATTGCCAGCGATGCATTTCAGGCAGGCAATGATTTGCTGTGGCTGGCGGAGTTTGAGACCCCGGACGCACAGGCCCTGGGGGCCCTGGAAGACACCATCCTGTTCTTCATCGTGCAGTACAACGAGAAACCGGATTTCGCGGCGGCCGTGGATGACGCCGTGCGGCGCATTCTGGCGGCCAAACTGCGGCTGTACCCCCTCACCGCCCTGGCATCCGTAGCCGGACAGGAACAGGAGACTTCCCCTCTGCAACCGGCATTTGACCGCTTTGTGCCTGATACCCCTGCGGTGGGGACGGATGCGCCGGTGGCGTATTGGGGCATACATCCGCGCGATGTGTGGACATCCGAACAGGACATGACGATGTTCAGTACCGTCAATCTGCGCCTCAAGACGGACATCATTACCCGGGTGGCCCAACATGCCGTGACGCTGCTGAATGCCAGCGGTGCCCAGGGTGGTATGGCTCTGCCCCCGGAACCCAGCGTCAATGATCGCATCGTCATTTTTACCGATGCCCGTGCCTGGCCGGCCTGCGATGCCTGCGCCCCGGAACCGGTGCTGGATCCCACACTCATCGAGTCCCTCATCCTGCGCCTGTTTGGCCCGGAGGCGACCCAGCAGGTGCGACCGCATCAGATTGCCAGCTTCTCGTTTGGCGAACTGTCCACGGTTCTGGACCGTACGTCTTCCCTGGGGTTGCAGACACGCATGGAACGGGCCCTGGCCGACGCCAACTGGATCCTGTTTGCCATGCTGGATGTCGATCGGGAACGGTATCCCGACAGCGATGCCGTAAGCCACTTTCTGCGCCAGCGCAGCCGCCTGGCGGTGGAAAAGGAAATCGCGGTCCTGTCCTTTGATGCCCCTTACATGCTGGATGAAACGGACATCAACAAGGTGGCGGTCTACCTTGCGGCCTACAGCCCCACGCTGCCGTTCGTGGAGTCGGCGGTACGGACTCTGTTTCGGGATCTGGAACTGCAGGGGGCCCCTCCTGTAAGTGTGCCGGGCACACCGTTCCGCAGCCTGGTCGAGAGACTCGAACCGGATCCCGACCAGATCATCAACCTGTCCCTGTTTGACGCGAAGCGCAGCTGGATCGATCCGGCCGAACTGGAAGTGCATCTGGGCGACTCCCTGATGATCCGGGCGGGGCCGATCATGGATCGCAACGGACACCGTGTCCCCGATGGCACGCCCGTGCAGTTTCAGTTGCGGTATGCGGGCGATGACATGAACCTGCACACGGATCCGGTACCGACCCGGGATGGGTCCGCGCACATTGAAGTCACCCTGGAACGTCCGGGGCGACTGGAGCTGGCCGCCCAGAGTCTGAACAGCAAAACCAGCATGGGACTGCAGATTTGGATCGCGGACGAAACACCGGCCCAGATTATGGCGGTGCAACCCACGATGACGCCCGAAGCGGCAGCGTCGCCTGTACCACCAGCATCCCCGGCCATGGCCGCCCCGGCAACCGGTCCCCGGCAACGCCTGCACCTTTGGAGTTTTCTCGGCGCGTGGGGAGCCATAGCCGCCCTGCTGGGTGCCTATGCCGTTTGGATGTCCCGCCGCCTGGCCCGTTCCGTACTGGTGTATCGCCTGTTGTGGGGCACCATTGCCGGGACAGGATCCTACGTGATCTATGGCCTGGCCTGGGCGCCCGTAAGCCAGTGGGTGGGCGTAACGCTCTTTCCGCTTCTGGTGGTACCCGTGGCCCTGGCAGCCTCCCTGGTGCCCCTGATGTGGCTGCACATGACCGATTAAAGGCGCGGTTCCCTGTTGGTTTGTGCCTGATGTTGGGCCAGCAGACTTGGCGTCCGCCAGCGGCGAAAGAGAAAGAGCCCCGGCAGACCCAGCCACATGCACCAGCCCAGCACGTCCCGTTTGCCCAAGGCCACGGTTATGCGATCCCGGATCTCCGTAGTGTCGGGGGTTACCTGCCGAAAGTCGTGTTCATGCACCCAGGACGGGAAGGGACCCTGAATCTGTTCATCCACGAAACGGGTCGGACTCACGTCCGTGAAACGGGCCACCCATGTGGTAGCTACAGGGCCAATCCCAATCTGCATCGTCACGGTGGTGCCCGTTTCCAGTTGGGTGGGCAGTGCCTGAAAGCGCACCGACAGGGGCGGTGGCGTCAACCGGGACAGCATCGCAGGGGTATAGAACAGGGACAGCACCTGCGACAGCGGTGCCTGGACAGTGTATCGGTGCTCGAATGTACGGGTACGCATGGAGAGTCAAGCCTCGCTGCCGGATTCACGGGCCGTACGCGGGGGACTTGCGTCCGGTACAGGCAGTATACAAAGTGTACCTGCCTGGCCCCGGCCGAAATCGCCCTTGCGCCATGCGGTGGCCGATCATGCCGGGGCGCGAGACTTCCTCCGGTTTCCCTTGGGTCTTTGGATGCGTATGTTCCACCACACGATGAGCGGCGTCAGCACCAGGGTGGGCAGGATCCAGCCCAGCCATTCCGGACGGGTATCTACATTGGTCACGACGACAGCCGTTACGGTCGCGATGGTACCGGCCATCATATTGGTCAGATGGCGCGCAATGCGTGCGACCCCCTTGGCTGTCTGCCGCCAGTACGTTTGTGCATCCACCAGGCCCAAAGCCAGAGCGATGCCGCCAAAGAGGACCATGGTGACCCATTGGGAGTCGCGCGCTTGCCACAGCACGACACCATAGCCCCACATGCCCAGTCCGGCCAGTCCCATCAGGATGACGGCGGCCCAGTCTGCCGGGTGGGGATGCCCCCGGCGATTGCGGGCAAAGCGCCAGCCGGCAAAAACCAGGTAAAAACTGAAGATCGCGATCAGCAACAGGAATATGTCTGATCCCCAAATGGCCAGGGGCAGCGCCGTGACGAACACCAGAGTCATCGCGAGTGCGTAAATCCTTCCCGCCTTTACATGCATGCCCTTGCCTTTGGCGGTAACCAGGGCGATCAGGGCGGTAAGCAGGGCGATCGAACCGGCAACGATGTGGATGAGAAGGATCACACGATCCATATTGGGGAAACCTCCGTACCATTTTCCTTGCTGTGTCCCGGGCGATCATGCCTGGGGACACTTCGTTTCCTGCTTCATTCCCACAACAGGCGATTCCCCCAGTATCGGGATCGCAGCGTGCCGGATGCCGGTGGGCTGAGCAGGGGTGGTGGGCCCTTCATTGTAACAGGGACCGGAGTCGATGGTCGGCTTCTGTCCACAGGTTGCTGATATGGGGATCTGCATCCAACCTGTGTCCGGATCGCATCATCACGGCCTCTGCGTGCTCACCGCCCCGGGATGTGCCTTGCGGGCATGGAGTGCAGCAGGTCGTTTTGCGACGGGTGTGTCATCCCTCACTGCCCGGATCTGCAGGTACCAGGCGGCGGTCATGGGTGCTGCGGTATTACCGCGGGAAACCTGCCGGGAGGGATTTGCGCCTGTGCAGATCCTTTCGCGTCATCCATGCTTGCTGTATAATCTTGCGCGCGGACCAACCCTGTTCTCGGATAGCCTTGGCCGCCGAGGGAGCGAAAGGTTTCGACATGTCAGCCGCTTGAGACCCGGAAGGCGCACAGCACAGCGGTCAAGGCTGGGATGGACGCGGGTTCGATTCCCGCCGCTTCCACTGCACGAATCGGATCCACGGCGCGCGTGGCCTGGGGCGTGTTGGCCTCCCATGCTGTCTTCGGTTACGCCGCCGTCTGCCGCAGGCGCAACAGGCTGGGGGCAGACCGCTTGACAGGCCACGATGCCGGCCGCCAAGCCCCGGGTATCATACGAGTTGCTCTGGCCGGATGCCGGGTCGGACCTGGACATGGCGGCGTATCGTGGCGGGTTCATGATCGGTAAAGGCGCCGGCATCCCGCTGGGCCAGTGTGTCCCGGAGACAGGTGCTGTCCAATTCCATGAGACTGGTTTTGCCCCGGACCGCCAGACCGGCCGCGACGCCGGCGGCTTCCCCCATGGCCATGGCGGTGGTCGCCACCCGGGTTGAACTCGCCGCCAGTTGCGTCGCCGAATGGCATCGGCCCGCGACCAGCAGATTGGATACGTCCCGGGGCAGAAGGGAACGATACGGGATGTCATAGGGGGTCGGTTGGGTCTTGGGGGTATCCTGCGCCGAGCCCACGGTCGCCCGATTGGGATGCTGATCCAGATACCAGCAGCCTGTGGCGACCGCATCGTCAAAGCGACAGGCGCGGGTGATTTCCGCTTCGGTCAGGACATGCTGGCCCACGATCCGGCGCGTCTCGCGGACCCCAATGAAGGGTCCACTGTCCATGAAGTAGGCATCGGCGAATTCCGGCACCTCCCGCTTCCAGGCCTCAAACATGGCCCAGGCATCCTCCCGGCCCTGCATCTCGGCCGCGGTCAATTGGTGGGGATCGGTGGCATCCGCGGCCACGCGAATGCCATGTACATACACCTCGTCGTCCGCGAACATGAAATTGACGCCCGGCCCATAGAACATGGGCAGTTCACCGCGTTCATGGGCCCGGATCACAGCGGCCCGGCAGCGGCCAAAGACTTCGGGGGTCTGTTGCACGTGGCCCACGCGGAAATGCAGGGAGAGGGGCTGGAGTTCCGCGTGCTTTTCGGTGGGGGCCCCCGCCCAGGCAGCCACATCGGCATCCCCGGTGCAATCCACCACCACCTGGGGTTTGACGGCCAGCAGGCCTGCCTTGTTGGCTACGATCACGGTTTCGATACGATCCCCGTTGCGTTCCACCCCGCAGACGAAGGAATGGTACAGGAGGGACAGATCGGGTTCGGCCCGCAACATGCGATCCAGCAGCAGCTTGAGGGACTCGATGTTGTTGATGACCGGATTGTGGGGATGGATGTGCGTGGCATCGGGTTCACACCCGCCCATGCGCGCGAACAGTTCCAGGGCAATCCCCCGCGTGACAATGCGATCCGTACCGATATCGGCGATGCCATCGAAATAGGGCAAGCCCACCGCCGTCAGAATGCCGCCGGCAAATCCGGCCCATTCCACCAGCAAGGTGCTGACACCGGAACGGGCGGCCCCCAGCGTGGCCCCGATGCCGGCACAGCCGCCACCACAGACCAGCACATCGGGGGTCAATGTACCTTGGTATTTCATCATGATTCGGGTACCTCACGCCTGCTTGATGGGATAACGGTCGTTGGACTGCCTGCATCACGGGGACACTGGGGCAGCATGATCCTGTGGGGGCCCCGCTATCGGTGCGGCATGGCCGTCTCGGCGTTCCAGGTTTCGCAACCCTGGAAGGGCATGTGCTGATCCGGATCGTAGGCAGGCCAGGGCAGATAGGTATTGACCCCGGATACCGGCGATCCGTGCAGCAGAAACTGGGAGCCTTGGGACTGATCCAGCACCCGGGTGCTGGCGGCGATGTAGCGAATGGCCACCGCCTTGCGCCATTGGCGGGAATGATTGGCGGCTGACCCGTGCATGATGGTAACGTCATGCGCCGAAACATCCCCGGGCTGAAGCTCCAGGTTTACGGCCTGTGCTTCATCGGCCAGGGACTGATCCATGCCTGTCAGCATGGCATCCGCATCCGGTGTGCTGTCATTGCGTGCCTGCAACGGCAGGCGATGGGTGCCCGGAATCACGCGCATGCAGCCATTGGCCGGCGTGGAAGCGGTAATGGCGACCCAGAGGGTCAAGGCTTCCATCGGTTCCAGGGGCCAGTAGCCGCCATCCTGGTGCCAGGCCACGGCCTTGCCCTCCTGTGGCGGCTTGCACAGAAAGTGGGCCCCATACAGGGCGATGTCGGGCCCCAGGAAGGCGGACGCCAGGTCCAGCAAACGGGGGTCCGCCACCAGCCGCAGCAGGAAGGGCTCGTGCCGGGTCAGGGGCGAATTCAGGTCTTCCGGCCGCGTATCGGGATTGCGGGCCAGGATCCAGTCCACAAACTGGTCTGCTTCCTGTATGAGCTGCGGGTCCAGCACCTCGCGCCAGATGGCATACCCGTCGGCATGATACTGTTGAACGGCGGCCTTGTGGGGATGGGACATGGGATTCTAGCCTTTCATGCCTGTCAGGGCCACGCCCTGAATGAAATAACGCTGGAACAGGGCAAACAGCACGAGAATGGGGGCGGTCATCATGGTCGCCGCGGCCATCATCTGGCCCCAGTTGGTCGTGTCCTGGTAAGCGCGGAAATAGTAGAGACCTACCGCCAGCGTGCGCATGTGTTCCTTGTTCAGGTAAATCAGGGGATCCACAAAGTCGTTCCACTGACTCTGCACGGCAAATATGGTGATGACCGCCAGGGCCGGTCCGGACATTGGCAGGAAAATGCGATACAGAATGCCGATTTCGGAGGCGCCATCCATGCGGGCCGCGTCGGCCAGTTCTTCCGGAAATGTCCGGAAGTACTGCCGCAGCAGGAAAATGTAGAGCGGCGAGCCGAAGAAGGCGGGCAGGACCATGGGCAGGTAGGTATTGAGAAACCCCAGCTGGCGGTACATGAGATAGGTGGGGATCAGACGCACCACGCCCGGCAGCATGATGGTGGCGATCAGGACGACGAACAGGAAATCACGGCCCGGAAAGCGAATGCGGGCGAAGGCATAGGCAATCAGGGGGCAGGAAAGCAGGGTGCCAACCACGAAGAGCACCGTGATGATCAGGGAGTTGAACGTATACCGGGCCAGCGGCAGGAAAGCGGCCGCGTCCGGGTAGTTGCGCCAGACAAAGGGGTGGGGAATCCATTCCGGCGGCCAGACGGCTTGCTGGGTAAGCGACTTGAGCGATGTGGAAACCATCCACAGCAGGGGCAGCAGGAACAGGAAACCGGTGGCCACCAGCACCAGATGCACAGCGGTCATGCGGAGCCATGCGCGCGTTGAGCGGCGGTAGAGCCACGCCTGACCGGCTCCCGTCATGGGGCTAACGTTCTCCGCCGCTCTCATAATAGACCCAACTTGAACTGGAACGGAACACCACGACCGTCAGGGCCAGCACCAGCAGGAAGAGAATCCAGGCCAGGGCGGAGGCATAGCCAAGCCGGAATTCCTCAAAGCCGTAGCGGTACAGATAGAGCACGTAGAACAGGGTGGAATTGAGGGGGCCGCCCTGGGTGGCCACATAGGCGGTGACGAATACCTGAAAACTCCCGATGATCCCGATGATCAGGTTGTAGAAGAGCGTAGGGGTCATCATGGGAATGGTGATGGTCAGGAAACGCCGCATTTCGGTGGCGCCATCGATCTCGGCGGCCTCATACAGGTGACGCGGAATGGACTGGAGGCCCGCCAGGTAGATGATCATGCCTCCGCCCACACCCCACAAACCCATGATGACGATCGCCGGTTTGGCCCACTGGGGGCGTCCCAGCCAATTGGGCCCCTCCAGGCCCAGCAGATCCAGCGCGAAGTTGATCAGGCCAATCTGGGGGTGAAACAGCCAGACGAACAGCAGGACGGCGGCCACCTGGGGCACGATGGAAGGGACATAGAAGGCCGTGCGAAAAACGGTCTGGCCAATCAGGCGGGTATTCAGGGCCACGGCCAGCAGAAAGCCGATCACGGTGCTCAGGGGCACCGAGAGGGCGACAAAATACAGGGTGTTGCCCAAAGTGGTCGGGAACAGGCGATCATCGGTGAAGATGGCCTGGTAGTTTCGGAGGCCGACCCAGGTGGGCCGTCCAAAAATGCCATATTCCATGAACCCCAGGCCCAACACGGCCAGGATGGGAAAGAGGGTGAAAGCCAACAGGCCGAACAGCCAGGGGCTCAGGAATATATAACCCAGCAGGGTCCGGCGCCGGACCTGGCCCAGCCGGGCCCACCAGGCCGAGGGGGATGGCAGTGAGGCAAACACTAAGCGAAGATGGCTGCTACCTCTCCCTGCGCCCAGGACAGGGCGTCGTCCACGGTATCCACTTCCAGGACCGCGCGCTCAAAGGCTTCCCGCAGGATATTCTGGGCCGCTCCCAGCTTGTCGGACACGGGCAGGCTGACCTGCTTGCCGTTCAGGACCTCCAGGGCGTCATCCCAATAGGGATTCACTTCCCGGGCCTTGGCATCATGGGGCGCCATGTTGTAATCCCGGATCATGGCCGGTCGGCCTTGAATCTCCACCATGAACTTGAGATGTCCTTCTCCATGGGACAGGTATTGGGCCAGGGTCCAGGCGGCATCCGGATTCGGGGCGTTGGTGGGTATCACCATATTCCAGCACGCCTGAATCAGATCCAGGTGTTCGCCATGGGGACCATGGGGATACTTGCCCAGCTTGTAGGGCAGATCGGGATTCTGGTTGTTGATCACATTGACGGTGAAAATTCCGGACCGGATCGAGGAAGCCACGCCGGCAATCATGGGATTGCCCAATTGCTGGTTGCCCCAGCCTTCCAGCGCGGCGCCGACCGAGTCCCAGCCGCCGCCCCGGGCATAGAGGTCCAGGACGAATTCCAGGGCTTCCCGGGAAAGGTCGTGATCAATGGCAATGGTGTCCGGCATCGCATCGCCATACCAGTCATGGCCGTTGCGGTACGTCCCCATCATCCACTCGCCCCAGCCACCAGGGACAAATCCCAAATGATCGATGTTGCCGTCGTCGTCAAAGGTGCTGAGTTCGCTCATGACGTGACTCAGGTCATCCCAGACCACTGCTCCGGTTTCCGGATCGAGTCCCGCTGCGGCATAGTCGTCCATGTTCCAATAGAAGAGCTGCAGGAAATTGCCGACAAAGGGTACGCCGTACGTGTTCCCTTCCCATTGTGTCATGTTCCAGATACCCGGATACCAGGCATCCGGGGACACGGCATCGGCGGCCAGCCGATCGTCTATGCTCTGGAGCGCTCCCTGCGCCGCGGCCGGAGCAAATTCCACCGTGTAAATCATGGTGAGGTCCGGTGCATCGCCCGCCAGGGCCGTTACGATCTTGTCGGCATAGCCCGGATTGGGGAGCAGCAGCGGTTCGACGGTGATTTCCGGATGTGCGGCGCCAAAGTCATCCAGGACCGTTTTCAGTTGCTCGTCACGGACACCGCCCCAAATGTGCCAGAAGGCAATGGTGGTCGCTTCCATGGCAGGCGCATCTCCGGCATCGGCGGGTTCTGAGGTTGTGGGTACGGCACAAGCGGCCAAAAGGGCCAGCGCACTCCCACCGGCTGCACCGCGCAGAAACTGTCGTCTACTGATCGGATTCGTGTAACGCACAATTGCACCTCCTGCAATCAGGTTCGGAACCCAGAATCGGGATGGGACCTGTTTGCCGATTCTGGGCGCATAGCGATCCGAACTCTATATGCTAATGTCCAATAATGCAAACAGGTTTTCCGGCCCGGGCCCCCCGCAGAAGGGCAAAGCCCCGATGGCGGCAACGGGGCGAGTCCACCGGGCCGCAATCAAGAGGCAAAGAGGCGGCGTGGATCGGAACATGCTTCCCCCATGCCGTGCGTTGCTGCGGGCCGGAACTTCCAATCTGCATCGCACAGCCCCGGCGTCCAAACCCTCAGGAACAGATTGCAGGGAACCCTGGTCAGTCCCAACTTGGTGCGTGCCTGGGCCGGCCGTAGCCTGACTCACACTACAACCTGAATTGCCTCATGGATGCTTCACAAGACGGTGATATGACATGAACCAACGTACAGTCAACGGAGAAGGCTGGTGTTGCGGTGCCGTGACGGGAGTCCAAAGGGACGGTAGCCTGCCATCACCGTCAGGCTTGCCCATGCGGAAAGCCCGCTGGGCCGCCTGCTTGCCATGGAGACGCAGCCGTGGGATATGAGGTCC
Organism: Caldilineaceae bacterium; assembly: GCA_963664185.2. Classification (GTDB taxonomy): domain Bacteria; phylum Chloroflexota; class Anaerolineae; order Caldilineales; family Caldilineaceae; genus Bin34. Next base: position 109,956 of record CAXXOQ010000185.1, read on the forward strand.
TTGCCCCCGCACGAGAAACTTGAAAGTCCACCCAGATGCCATGACCCTGGTTTTTCGGACAGGGCCCACCACGATATTTGACAGGAAACGGGAATGACGCGCATGCTACTCCTACCCGCGGATGCACCATGGGTTGCATGTGGCGGCGCGGCATACCCATCTGCCAGTGAGGAACGAGGAAATCGCACGCCATGTCTCATCTCCCACCGAACATTCTGCTGATTCTGAATGACGACATGGGGTTCTCGGATCTTGGTTGCTATGGCGGCGAGATCGAGACCCCGCATCTGGATGGCCTGGCCGGCAATGGCCTGCGCTACAGCCAGTTTTACAATACGGCCCGTTGTTGTCCCTCCCGCGGTTCCTTGCTTACAGGGCTGTACCCGCATCAGGCGGATATAGGTCACATGATGGGCAGTCATGGCGTGGATGGCTATCTGGGGGATTTGAATGCCCAGACGGTGACGCTGGCGGAGGCTTTGAAGAACGGTGGCTACGCGGCGTACATGTCGGGCAAGTGGCATGTTACGCGGCATGTCAATGATCCCAAACACAACTGGCCGTGTCAGCGGGGATTTGATGACTTCTACGGGATCATTACCGGGGCCGCCAATTTCTTCCAGCCACGTACCCTGACCCGCAACAATGAACGCATTGAACCCGCAGGGGATGACTATTTCTTCACGGATGCCATTTCGGACGAAGCAGTGCGGCAGATAAGGCTTCATGCGCAGGAACAGCCGGACCGGCCCTTTTTCCAGTATGTTGCCTACACGGCACCGCACTGGCCCCTGCATGCCCATCCGGAGGATGTGGCCCGATACCAGGGCCGTTTCGATGCGGGCTGGGATGTCCTGCGTGCCGAACGGCAGGACCGCATGACCCAAATGGGCATTCTCCGCGACGACTGGACATTGAGCGACCGGGACCCCCGTGTGCCGCCCTGGGCTGAAGCCGAGCACAAGGCATGGCAAGCGCGCCGGATGGAAGTGTATGCCGCCCAGATTGATCGCATGGATCAGGGCATTGGCCGTATCCTGCAGGCGCTCCGGGACACCGGACAGTGGGAGAATACGGTGATTTTGTTTCTGGCGGACAACGGGGGATGTGCGGAGGAGCTGTACGCTGACATGCAGGAGCGTGTGGCGACGGGATGGGAGCAGATTGGCACCCTGAAGACCCGCGCGGGCACACCTGTCCAATTTGGCAATGATCCGGCCATCATGCCAGGGGATGAAGACACGTATGCCAGCTACGGGATTCCCTGGGCCAATGTATCCAACACGCCTTTTCGGCTGTACAAGCACTGGGTGCATGAAGGCGGCATTGCCACCCCCTTGATCGTGCACTGGCCGGCCGGGATTCAGGACAGGGGCGCCTGGCGCCACCAGGCGGGACAATTGCCGGATATTATGGCCACATGCCTGGAACTGGCCGGAACACCGTATCCGTCGGAGCGCGCGGGGCAGGCAGTCAAGCCCCTGGAAGGATTCTCCCTGGTCCCTACCTTTCAGGACCAGGCGCACCCGCGGGAAACCCTGTACTGGGAACACGAAGGCAACAAGGCCGTCCGCCAGGGACGCTGGAAGCTGGTCTGCAAGTTTCCGGGCAAGTGGGAGCTGTACGACATAGAGGCGGATCGCACAGAGACGCGCGATCTGGCTGCCGTCTTTCCCGACAAGGTGGACAGTCTGGCAAAGCACTACAATCAATGGGCGGAACGCTGCGGGATCGTGCCTTGGGAGCAACTGCCTGATCCTGCCTGACCGGTCGCGCGGACTTTCCGGGACAGACATGGACCAGATTTCCGGTCATTGGGCAGAGGGGACCTATGGGACTGTGTAACGCCTCCCGCCTTTGCGTGAGGGCGTGGCATATCCTGTCGCAGGGCTAAGGGAAAGAATGGGCAAGCCGATGTCAACACTTCAAGTCCACCTTCGCCATGTCGTCGTCATTGGTGCCGGCATTCTGGGCGCGAGCATTGCCTGGCGCATCGGTATCAGAGGGTTCCCGGTGACGCTCATTGACAAAGCGGTCCCCGGCAGCGGTGCATCCAGCCACAGCTTCGCCTGGATCAACGCCAGTGCCAAGCAACCCATCGGCTACCACAACCTGAATCGGAGGTCACTGGAGATGTGGTCCCGGTTTGCCTCAGCATTGGCCGATGACGGTGAGGGCACAGGCATCGGGCTGCGCTGGGGTGGCAAGATTGCCTGGGAGACCGAGCCGGCCGCCACGGCCCGGCTGGTATCCCAGGTACGTCGGCTCCAGGCTTGGGGCTATCCGACACGCCTGATCAGCGCTGCCGAACTGGCGGAACTGGAGCCTGCGCTTGTGGTGGGTCCGGTGGCGGCAGCTGAATACAGTGAGGACGAAGGACAGGTGGAACCGCAGCTCGTCGTAGATGCGTGCCTGCGTCGCCTGGCAGAAAGAAATGCTACCGTGTACCGGAATACGAAGGTGACAGGCCTGGAACGGGCCAGGGATGGTCACATTGTGGCGGTAGCAACAGCAGCCGGCAACATTGCTTGCGATGTCGTTGTGTTGGCGGCTGGTACAGATACCACCGCCCTGGCGGCGCAGGCTGGTGTCCGTATACCGCAGGCCAGAAGCCCGGGTGTGGTCATCCGCACGACACCGTTGCCACCTCTGCTCCAGCATGTGCCTGTTGTCTATGCGCCTGCCATCAATGTCGGTCAGGGAGAGATTCACATCCGCCAGTGTACGGATGGCAGCATGATGATAGGAGAAGGCGACCAGGAAAGTCTGGCCGAAGATGACAGCCAGGAACACGCTGACGACCTGCTGGCGCGTGCCTGTCACTACCTCCCGGGTCTCATCGGCGCCAAGGCCCTGCCTGTTCCCGTGGGCTGGCGTCCCATGCCCCAGGATGGCTATCCGGCCATGGGGTTCACGTCAGAAGTCCCCAATCTGTACATCGCGCTGACGCATAGTGGCGTGACGCTTGCACCCGTGTTGAGCCAGCTGGTGGCGCAGGAAATCTGTGATGGCATTCCGGCGGATGCCGTACTGGGACCTTACCGACCCCAACGATTTGCCTCTCTGACATCAGACAGGGTGGGACAGCCCGGGTCGGCATAAAGGTGTTTTGGTCCATTGCACCGTGCTCCCCTGCACGTTTCCGTGCCTGGTCCCTGTGTTAACGGTCAGGTCTGCCAGGATTTCACCGACAGGCACAGCCATTCATCCTCTGCTTTTGGTCCAGACACTTCTCCCTCTATGATCTTCACCTGATTCCTTTCCTGCCAGCGGTCTTGGGCCGTACACCTGGCGAGTATCTTAACGTTTGGTACGTCGTTTCCAATCCCTGTATCTCTTCTTGAATTTTGCCTCATCAGGTTTGAGGGCCATGGCCTCCTGATAGGCTTGCTCAACCTCTGTCTGTGGTTCACCCAGCCAGGCCAGTGTTCCGGCCAGATCGAACCAACACCACACCTTGCGCGTGGAGTCATCCGTCAACGGAATGGCACGACGTAACAGCTCTGCTACCTGGAGGTTCAGTCGTTTCTTGGTGGCAAGATCCCTTGTGGATGTAACCCTGGCCAGGGCCAGTTTGGTCTGGGCAAACTCCTGCACGACTTTGGGGTCGTCTTGCATGTACGGGTATATCTCTTCAAACAGTCGATGGGCTTCTCTGAAGTTGCGCATGCGTTTGCTCAGTATGGCGGCTTCAACCCGATCCCGATAGCTGTTGGTGGACGCAGGAATGGCAGCCAGGATTTGCTGAGCCTCCCTGTTTTGGCCCCTGTGCAGCAAGGCAGCGGCATAACGCAGGTAGGGCTGGGAGATTTCAGTTTTGTCCTGTATGTCCCGAAAGCGGGCAAAGGTCGTGGCCGCAAGGTCCATCTCGTCCATGGAGTCAGCGTATTCAATAATCTGACCCATAAGGGCTCCGGAGCCAGGTTGTGCCTGCGCTGGACGCAACAGGTGATCCAAAGCCTCGCGTCTCTTGCCGGTTGCCCACAGCAAGGCACTTTCCCGCAGGGCATGCATGATGCGATACCTTGGATGTACCGGCAGTGTTACCCGGAAGTAGGTACGGCCGTGGTCAAAGTCAAAGCGGGGAGCGGGGGATCCATTTTCGCGCATGCACCGCCGTATTTTGGGCAAGCCCGTACTCCTGGCCTCTGCCAGCTTGAGCTCCTTGAGGAACTCACCGATGCGGCGGTTGCGGGCAGGTACCGGCGGCACTCTCTTACTGCTGTTCAGATGATGCATTTCGATGCCCTGCACCGGACCCGGATAACTGATGATCTCCATGCGGTCGGGGTACATGTAGATCTTAATCGGCTCCACGCTTTCGTAGGATCGGTGATATACGGCGTTCACCACCGCTTCCCGAATGGCTTCAAACGGGTAGATTACTGTCCTGTCTACTTCCGCCTGACCAGGCACTTTCTCCAAAAGGACATCCCCCAGAGAATTCAGATATGTCAGGGCTTGCCGGACTTGATGGGGGAGAGGGCCCCGGAGGATGCGTTCTTCCAAAAGATTGCCTCCCGCACCATCGGAGAACTGGACTACCTCAATTCTGGCACCGGGAAAGATCGTATCGGGATCGTCGGTGAAGAACAGGAGAGCCACATTCCTGGGTACCGCATGGGCATTGACAGGAGTCACAAGCTGCAGACTGGCATAGAGGTCAGCCTGCGTGTACCCATGGTTCCGGTCCATCTCGCTGCCTGCATCAGCCAAGAACTCCCGCACCAGCCTTTCCGAAAGTCGGTCTGCGCCAACCCCTAAACTCCTCCGATCATCAAAAGGGATTTTCGCCGCTTGTTCAAGGAGTTGAGACCGTAGACGTCCTCTGGCCTCAATGGTTTCTGAGCCTTGACGGACATAGTATCTTCGTTCTCGCCCTTGCAGGGACTTGGGAGCTTCATAGGGACGGTTGTCTCCACCCGGTGCCCAAATTACCAGGATGGGTTGGCCTTGATACAACACGGGAAACAGTTGCGGCAGGTAATCTGGACTGATCCTGTTACACAAGCCCCGCAACTCTCGCTGAATCTTATCCCGGTTAATGGAGCCCAATCCGCGCGGTGGCAGGATGGGGTGTCCCTGGGAGTCTGTCTCAATGCCCAGAATTACATATCCGCCATTCAGATTTTGCAAATCGTTGGCAAATGCACAGATCGTGCGTACGGTAGCTGTCTGGATCTCAGGGCTCCAGGTTGCCTTGAATTCTCTCCGATTGTCCTCTACGGATCGGGCATGGATGAGAGCGTCAGGATTAATGGGCAAAGCGTTACCCATGGCTGATGTCTCTGGGCTCTCGTTGGACTGTTTGCCGTGCATGGCAATCCTGCTCGCAAATGGATCCTTGGCTCGATCGTTTGCCTTGAGACAAGCCGAGGCGGCAAGATTGTCCTCTATCGATCAGGCCTGTACTGTCCATTTCATTGTAGTCGTGGCTTGGTCCCTTGCATGCCTGTTCCTCTTTGCCTGGGGCAAGTAGAACCAGACAATGCGCTCTCGGCTGACTTGAACCGTTGGGTCCATCCCTGAAGTTCCGAATTGCCGGTGCTTTCCGGTATGCCGGAGGATGCGGCGTGAAGACGTCTACTGCTCGGCGAGTTTCACCAACTCGTAGAGTTTGTTCATGGCATCCAGCGGGGTAATGCCATCCACCTGCAGGTTCTTCAGGGCGGAGACGGCCGGATGCTCCTCCAGATACAGGGTGGGCTGGACCGCCTGTTCTGGCTTGGCCTCAGATATCACATCCCCCAAACTGGCCGGGACGGCGGCGCCGCTGGCTTCCAGCTGGCCCAGGATCTGGTCCGCCCGGTGCACGACCGCCAAGGGCAGTCCCGCCATTCGGCCGACCTGGACGCCGAAGGATCGTTCGGCCCGCCCGGCCACGATGGTATGCAGGAACGTAATGGTCTCCCCGGTGTCATCCACCGTGACATGGTAGTTGCGGACCCGGGGCAGGCGTTCGGCCAGGTCCGTCAGTTCGTGGAAGTGGGTAGCGAACAGGGTCTTGGCCCCCAGATGTTCCGCATTGTGGATGTATTCGAGAATGGCCCAGGCGATGGCCAGTCCGTCGTAGGTGCTCGTGCCCCGGCCGATCTCGTCCAGAATCAGGAGACTGCGGTTCGTGGCGTGATGCAGAATATTGGCGGTTTCCACCATCTCGACCATGAAAGTGGACAACCCGCGCTGGATCGCATCACTCGCGCCGATGCGGGTAAAGATGCGATCCACGACGCCAATGGAGGCCGCACGGGCGGGCACATAGGAGCCCATCTGGGCCATCAGCACGATCAGGGCCACCTGCCGCAGGAAGGTGGATTTCCCGGCCATATTGGGGCCGGTCAGGATCTGCAGGGCATTGTCGGCTTCCATGTGGACATCGTTGGGCACAAAGGCCACATCCGGCAGGGCCGTTGCTTTCTCCACCACCGGATGGCGTCCCTCCTGGATGACCAGGCCAAAGGCATCCGTCATGTCGGGACGGGCGTAATTGTGGATGACCGCACATTCGGCCAGGGCGGCATAGACATCCAGGGTGGCGAGCTGGTGTGCCAGGTGCTGCAGGTCCTCCTGCCGATCACGCAACTTGGCACAGAGATCCCGAAACAGTTCCTGTTCCAGTTCCAGCTGCCGCTGGTCCGCGTTGAGAATCAGGGATTCGTAGGACTTGAGTTCCTCCGTGAAATAGCGCTCGGCATTCACCAGGGTCTGTTTCCGAATGTACTCCGGGGGTACCTTCGGGGACTGGGAACGGGATACCTCAATAAAGTACCCGAACACCTTGTTGTAACCGACCTTGAGGCTGGGAATGTCCAGGCGCTCCCGCTCGGTTTGCTCCATTTGGGCCAAACGGGTCTTGGCGTCGTGTGTCTGTGCCACCAGCTTGTCCAGTTCCGCATCAAACCCAGTCCGAATCATGCCCACCTGATTCAGGGCCGGGGGTGGGTTGGCCACCAGCGCCCGGTCCAGGAGGTCATGGATGTCCGGGCAACGGGGCAAGGTGTGCAGCAGGTCCGTTACCGGTCCGGAACCTGTCTCCTGCAATCGGGTGGCCAGGTCCGGCACGAGGGCCAGGGTGTTGCGTATCCCGGCCAGATCCCGGGGCAGGGCCGTGCCATACAGGGTGCGCTGCACCCACCGGGACAGATCGCCGATCTGGGCCAGCAATTCCCGCAGGGCCCGCAGTTCCAGCCCGTCGTCATAGAGTTGGGTGACAGCGTCCAGCCGGTGATCAATCGAGCTGACATCCAGGAGGGGCTGGCCCAGCCACTGGCGCAGGCGCCGTCCCCCCATGGGCGTCAGGGTCCGATCCAGGATCTCCAGCAGGCTGCCCTCCTGGGTCCGCGTGCGCAGGTTTTCGGTCAGTTCCAGGTTCAGGCGCGTAAACTCGTCCAGGTTCATGAAATCGGTCACCGCATAGGTCTGTACCCGATCCAGATGCGGCACGATCAGGGGCTGATACGACTGGACATAATGCAAAAGCCCTCCCACCGCACTCACGGCGGCCGGTTTGTGGGCCAGGCCAAAGCCTTCCAGGGACTGGACCCGAAACTGTTCCCGTACCTGCTGGTCCGCCCGGGGTTCTGCCCAGATCCAGGGTTCCAGTTCCGAAATGACGCAACCCATGCGCTGCAGCGCGCCGTCCAGGTCCGGATTCTCGGCCCGGAAGCGGGTGGATACCAGAATTTCACTGGGTTCCAGGCGCATCAGTTCGTCGGCGACCTGGATTTCGAGTTCCGCACTGCCCGCCGCTTCCAGCTGGGTCACAGCCAGATGGCCCTCGGTCAGGTCACAATGCGCAATGCCGGCCACGTTAAGGCTGCGATCCAGACTCACCGCGGCCAGGAGATTCTGGGCCTGGGTCAGCAGATCAGGCGATGTGACGGTGCCCCGGGTCATGACCTGCGTAATCTGCCGTTCCACCAGACCCTTGCCCGGCTCGCTCACCTGCTCGGCAATGGCGACCTTGAGCCCGGCCGCCATCAGTTTGCCCAGATAGGTGTCCAGGGAATGGTAGGGCACACCGGCCAGCGGCACCCGCTGATCATGGCCCACGGGCCGGGAGGTCAGGGCGACATCACAGACCTTGGCCAGCGTACGGGCATCCTCATCAAAGGTTTCATAGAAGTCGCCCAGTCGGAAAAGCAGCAGGGTGTCAGGATGCTGCCGTTTGAGATCCAGGTACTGCCTGCGCATGGGGGTAGTCATGAGAGCAAGGTTCTGTTCTCCTGATGGTCTGGCCGGAACCTGGCGGCCTGGGGTGTTATGGTCATGGCGTTCTGGGCCCATTCCCCCACCCGCTCCGGGGACAGGTCAGCTTCCCGGTGGGATCAGGCGCGGGCATCTTCCAGCAGATGAATGAAATCGCTCCAGCCACTGGTGTTGAACTGCCACAACGCATAGGCGGCATATATCGGTCCTGGCGGCAGGTACACCGGCAGTTCCGGTTTTGCCATCCCGGATTCCGGCCCGGCCAGGAGAAACAGTTCCGGCTGATTCCGCTGGAGGGCCAGAATGTCGCGCATGGTGTCCTGCAGCTGGCGGAGCAGGACCGTATCGATCTGATCCAGCACCGTCCATGACAGGCGATTCATCTCGAACTGGATCTTGTGCATGAAATCGAACAGATCGCGATTGGGATTCTGCGGGTCCTGCGGATTGAAACGGCACCGCAGGAAGAGCGTCTGCACGGTGCGCTCAATGGACCAGATATCCTGGATGACGGTCACGAACTGACTGCAGAGGTAGTACAAATGGGACACCCGATGCATGACCATTCCGGGACCAACCCGGGAGGCGGGCGCACTGTCCTGGGGCGGTTCGCCCTGGGCCATCAGGTTTTGCAGCCAGACCCCGGGCTGATCCGGTGGTGCATGGGACGGATCCAGGGCCCGGGGCAGGGCCTGGGCCAGCCCGCCTGCCGCCTGGCTCCCGATCACAGCCATGTATGTCACTTCCTCCTGCAGTTCGTGGGCCAGTTCCAGCGAGTGCAGAAAACAGTTCTCGGCCAGGAGCACAGGCAGCACACGTCCCGTTTCTTCCCGGGCCGACCGCAGGGCGACAGCCACTTCCGCGGCATTGAGGATGGAAGTGGACAGACTCTGATCCCAGGTGCCGGGTGTGGGCAACGGGATCCGGGCCGGGTCCGGCAGGGCGGCCAGCATGTGGGCGGTAGACGGAAACAGGGGAACGAGAGCTCCCTGCTGCGGTGCATGCGGCATGAGGCACAGCACCGTATAGTCGGTCTGATAGGTCTGCGTGATATCCAGCAACAGGCGGGTCAGGGAGAGCGAATGGGCCAGCCTCTCGCTCCGGGGTTCCAGGTGGCTGGCACCCGTGCGCGCAATCCTCAGGCTGGCATGGTCGCCACAGGGGATGTCAAGGGCCAGGATCAGGGCGGTACCGGGAGGCAGGGCCATGGTGAGAAGATGCCCGAGAGCCGGGAAGCCGCTCCGGACGAGCAAGGCACCGACATCCTCGGGACGGGCCTGGGCCGGGAGGTAGAGATCGGACAGGCCTGTGCAATAGCCGATCAGCAGACAGCTGAAATGCGGGGTCTGGCTGTGGGCCAAGGGGGGAGGAAACGGAACCGAACCGGACATGGCAGTGGGCTATGGCCTACAGCCGGCCGGGCTGGCAGGCGCGGGTCCCGGGGCCCGCAGACACACGGGCGGGGATGGGGGAGAACGAAACGGCATCCAGATCCTACTCCCCGGCTGAGACCTGGCGACGCACGCAATACTGTTCCAGGGCGGTGTCCTCCAACGCAATGCCGAGCCCCGGGCCTTCAGGGACCGCCACATACCCATCCTGCTGGTCAAAGGGCTCCCGTACCAGCTCCTCGCGCAGGGGATTCGGGGTGCGATCAAACTCCATGACCGGTTCCTGGACAAAGGGACGGGGCACGTGTGCCGGCGCCAC
>CAXXOQ010000186.1:0-2486 GCA_963664185.2 Caldilineaceae bacterium
CCAGGAGGTTGTTGAACTGCAGGCTGATGCCTACCCAGTCCGGGTTCGGAATTTTTTTCAGCTCGCCGATCTGCCTGGAGATCGATTCGCGCACCATGAGCAGGCGTGGATCGTTGAGTTCATGCAGACGCGAACTGGCTGTGTCCAGGGCAGTGATTGTTCCCGCGATATCACGTTCGATGCGAAGACGGTGGTTGGCCATGTGCAGGACATGCAAGGCTTCCTTCAGTCCCCAGCCCAGTTGGCTGCGGTTCACACGGGTCAAGGTTTCCTCGATGAATTCCTGGAGCCCCTCCTGCCGGTTTGCAAGCTGCTCTACTTGTCCGGACAGTTCGTTCAGTTTGTTGTCGAGTTGGTCGGCCTGTTCCTGCGTGTCCTGCTTGAAGTTCTGGAATTTTGCGCTTTCGTCAACGGTGGCAATATCATGTGCGATGGACTGGCGCGCGACAGCTGCCTGGTCAAGACGCGTGTTCAGACCCACCCACCCATAATATCCCGCACCGCTTGCAGCCAGCAGCAAGACGATTACCATAACGAAGAGCAGCGGGCCTGCGTGCATTTTCCTGGAATGGCTAGCTTTCTGGCTATCTGCTTCAGGCTTGGGGGTCAGGGGGTCTTGTGTACTTTCCATGGTCTAGGTTTCACGGGGGGTCCAGGTCAGCAGGGCGTCCAGCATGGCTGCATCGCTGGCATTCGCAGCTATTATAGGGGGTTTTTGAGAAGCCTATGGCAGTGGCAGCACGGGCAATACGCGGACTGCCGGCAATCAGCGCCGCCTTTGCAAGCCAGGCATGCTCTTCTTTCGTGCACAGGGTCCACAGGTTTCGCATGGATTCACCACTGTAGGCCAGTACTGCCGAATCGTTTTCCGGATGGGTGCACAGGTTGTGTGCCGGGCGCGTGGCCGGGCAAAGCCGCTGGTATACTTCCGCAATGTCAACCCGGCATGCCGCGGGCCCGAAGTTCGCGCGCCAGGTGGCCGCGCCCGCCCACACCCCGGATGATCAGGATGTCCTGTCCCTGCAGGGCCTCATGTGCCAGCAGGTCTTCGCTGCTGAACCCGGCCTCGGGCACGACGTCAGCCTGCATGCCGAGATTTTCCAGGGCATCTCGCGTAGCAGGGCCTATTGCGGCAATGCACTGCGTACTGAATGACCTGCCCAGTGTCTGCAGGAGTTGCGCTGCATGACGAACGGCATTTGCGCTGCTGAATATGACCGTGTCGTAATTGTCCAGGTTCCGCAGTAACCTTGTTGCGGGATCCGGGTCTTCGGGTGCCCGGATGATGAGGGAAGGGAACCGGACGACCGTCGCACGGTGATGTTCCAGGGAGGCCTGTATGCCCCCGGCCTGTTCGGCCGGGCGCGTGACCAGTACCGTCTTGCCGGCCAGAAGTCCAGGTGTGCGTGACCCTGTCACTGCCATGCGCCTGTCTGGATTCCGTGTGTGTACACCGCTCAGGGCAATGCCGCCAGGATATGGTCAGCGCCTTGTGCCAGGAGGTCCTGTGCGACGGACCGGCCCAGTTGCACAGGATCCCGTATGCTGCCAACGTCGCGGCTGCGACAAATCCTGCTTCCATCGGGATATCCCACCAGGGCGCGTAGCTCAAGTCGTTCATGGTTTGCTTCGGCCAAGCCCGCAATCGGCAACTGGCATCCCCCTTCCAGTGCCTGGCTCACTGCGCGTTCAGCCAGGATGCATGCCTGGGTATCGCCATGATTCAGGGGCCGGATCAGGGATTCGGTACGCGAATCGTCTTGTCTGCACTCAATGCCAATTGCTCCCTGCCCGATGGCCGGAAGGACTACATCGACAGCCAGGCAGGCCCGGATACGCTGCGAAAGGCCCAGACGTTTCAGCCCGGCTACGGCAAGTATGATTGCATCATACTCTCCCTGGTCAAGCCGGGTCAGGCGTGTGCCGACATTTTCACGCAGCAGCCTGATTTCAAGGCCTGGCAATGCGGCCTTGAGCTGACAGGTACGGCGCTGGCTGGAGGTTCCCACCCTGGCATGTTCCGGCAATGCATCCAGCGTGCTGTAGTGGTTAGAGACCAGTGCGTCACATGGGTTTTCCCGCCTGAGCACGACTGGCATATGAAGCCCGGACGGCAGTTCGACGGGAACATCTTTTATGGAGTGCACGGCGATGTCAGCCCGGTTTTCCAGCAGGGCATGTTCCAGCTCCTTCACGAACAGGCCTTTTCCGCCCTGGGCGGCCAGTGACTGCTGCAACAGGCGGTCCCCTGTGGTGGTCAACCTTACCAGTTCCGTCGACATGTCGGGGTGGGTCTTGCCCAGTTGTCGTGAAACTTCCCGGGCCTGCCACAGGGCCAACTCGCTGTTACGGGTAGCGATTCTTATATGCACAGGGTACTGCTCATGCCCCCACCATGGGTGCCGCACATCAGGAATGGTATGCCGTGGCGCAATCCTGGCCGGTTTGGAAGTGCAACGTTCACAGCCGGTAGCCGCTCGGTGGCC
>CAXXOQ010000187.1:0-11837 GCA_963664185.2 Caldilineaceae bacterium
TCGCCCTCGTCAAGACCCAGGCTCTCGCAGATGTACTGGAAGCTATGGGTGTGAATGGCCTCCTCGAACGCCTGCCGCAGGAGGTATTGCCGGCACTCCGGGTTTGTCAGGTGCCGGTAGATGGCCAGGACGATGTTGTTGGCCACGAGGGACTCGGAGGTGGCGAAGAAGCCGAGGTTGCGGTTGACCATCAGGCGTTCGGCGGGTGTCAGGCCCGTGGGTGACTTCCACAAAGCAATGTCCGCCTGCATGCCCACTTCGGTCGGCATCCAGTGGTTGTTGCAGCCTGCCAGGTACTTCTCCCAGGCCCAGTGGTACTTGAGGGGCAACAGTTGGTTGACATCGGCCACGGCGTTGAGCATCGACTTTTCACCCACCAGGATGCGGTCGGCCCCGCGTTCGATTTGGTCCAGGCCTGTGTGGTGGACCGCGGGGCGCCGCGGGGAATGGCTTTCAGGGCCTCGGGGTTCCGACCAGTTCAGCGGGGGAGACATCATGATGCTGTGTTTGTGGAAATGCGCATGAACATTTTGTAGTGTTGAAACTACAGGGCTTACCAAGCTCCGAACAGGGATTCGTTGACCATCTCCCGTTCGGCAAGGGACGTGTCCGGGTTGGGCACGTCGATCCTTTCAACTTGGGATTCCTCAAAATCGTCGAGCGGCCCGGCCAAGTTCAAGCAGTCCAGGGTGACTCGTCCGGATAAGGGGGCCAGGGCGCGGGTGAGGTTTTCAGCCCATGTGCGACTTTGGCATGGGTACACTCCGTCCGGTTTCCGGGAGACATTCGACCACCATGTGCTGACAACGAAAGTGTAGGGCGAATCCTGTGAGTCAGCTTCCTCTGCCGGGTCGAACAACGACACGTGCGGCCACCCATTTTGATGCAGGATGGACATGGCATGCTCCGCCGTGCGGTTGTGGTAAATCGCACCCTGCAACCGATCTGCCACATAAGCCCAAGACTGGAATGTCAATGTCGTGATGGGGCATCGTACCGTGCCATCCGACAAGTTCCACCGAACGACGCCCGTGTCCGATCCCAGATCGATGTCAAACTCAACGGTTCCGGTCTCCGGGACAAACACCGGTTGTGATTCCAGCAGGTGCGAGAGGATGTCGATACAGTCCCGCGGCAACAGGTTGGGGGTTTGGGGGCCTAGCATGAAAGTTCATTCCAAGGCGGATCCGGAGACAATCCTATCATTCAATGCCTGTTCGCTGGTCCTGTGACTGTTCTGGGATGACTGGTTCCAAGCCCATGATGTCCCGCAACAGGTTGCCTACGGACAGCCAAGGGTCCGGGATGGGGGCACGCTTGGCTTGTTGGGATCTCGCTTTCTGCAAGGCATTCCACAAGGGGTCGCGATCCCCCCGGCGCATCGCAAAGGGCGGCAGGAACACGCTCTGGATGCCATCCAGGAAAGATCGGCCGCGGGAACGTTGCATGTACTCCCGCAGCAGTTCGCGGCGCGGATCGTTTGTGTGTCGAGTGGCGGACATGGTTGCTTCCTGTGAGCTCCAGCAAAGCCCCGGAAGGAATCGAACCTTCATCCCATGATTCAAAGTCATGTGTTCTGGCCGTTGAACTACGGAGCTGGACGGTTCGCCATTGTACTTGAACAAGCCCGCCAATGCGGTTTGCTAACATGCTTGCGATGACAACTGTTGAACAAGCAGGGGGCGCAGCGTGAATGTTACGTTTGGCAGACGGGAAGGCGGTTCGGTCCCTGTCTACGAAGACGACGACCTCAAGGGCCGGCTGGAACGTTTCAATGACAACCAAGGCTTGCGCACCTGGCGGTTTGTGCCTGCCGACCCCGACAGTCCCTTGCCGGCCATTGAACGGGAAGGCCTGGGCTCGGCCAAGTTGGCAGTGAAGAGAGCATTGGGGGCAGGAGGCAGTTCCGAGTCGCCCGGCACCATGTACCGCATCCAGATCGATTACCGCACTGCCTCCAGTCTGCGGAAAGTGTCGGAAAAGGACATGGACTGCTCGTTTCCGCCCTCTGTGTTGGATGACATGGAGAGCCGCGGTATCCTGCCCAACGAGGTGGCGGACGCTTACGACGAAGCCGTGCGGAACCGGGGAGCTGATGAAAGCGTCGTGGTTTTGCGATACCCACCGGGCGGAACACCCAAAATCGTGGCCTCCACCAAGTCGCGCAACCAAGTGGACCGGGAACGCTACACGCTTGGTCCCATGTGAGCTGGTTTTGACAGCGGCGGGTGCATGGTCTTAGCATGGTGCCTGGTTGGCCGCCTTAGCTCATGTGGTAGAGCAGGGCATTTGTAATGCTCAGGTGGTGGGTTCGATCCCCACAGGCGGCTTTGGGGATGTGCGCCCAACAGGTATGCCCACAGACTCACTCGGGAAGTCTGTTTGGAACCTGCCCACTGCTACAATGGGCTTGTCCCTTGAAGTTTCGTTCAGACAACCGACATGCTTGAAGTCCCTCGCCCGTATTGCAGGATCAACCTGTTTGCCAAGGGCGAAAGGCAGGTGTCCCTCACGTCTGCCTTTCTGGGAGTGCCTGCGGCTCGCCTGGCAACCTTGACCGGCAGCCAGGTGTGGAGCCAGGCACTGCGCGAGCAAATGGCACAGCGGGGGCATGACGGCCCCTTGACCTCGGAGTGCATTTTGCATTTCGGGCCCTTGGGCACCAGCCTGGGGCGGTACCGGCTGGACGGCGATGCCTGGCAGGCCCAGGATGGGCAGGCGGATGGCGAAGCCGCATATGGTCATGCGGTCATACCGTTGAACGCGCCGGAATGGTGGGATCTGGACGGGTTTCTGACTCCTCACTCAAAACTGGTGGGGGATGCGGACGCACTCCTGTCGGCCACGGATTGGGCCGACACCATCACCGCATCCTGTGATGTGGAGTTTGCGTGGCTGAACCTGGAAGACGGTTCCGTACGGGTGCTGGAAAACCGCATCCAACCGGCTGAACCCAGTTGTTGGGACGAGACCTCGGTGCTGAAATCGGGGCATCGCTGGCGACCGGTACCTGACCACTTGGTGTCGCTGGTGGTGCCTGGTGAAGTGCCTGATGGATGTGTGGTCGAATGCTGCTTGGATTGCACCACGCTTCAACTTGCCCGCATGTCGCAGTGTTCGGTGTCGGAGGCTTGGCGTGAGTACAGGGATTCAGAGACCATCCATCGTTGGCGCGGACACCTGGACGCTTGGTCCGGGGAACCTGCGGAACGCTTGGATGTTCGCTATGAAGCGGTTTCCGAATCTGCGGTCGTGGAAGTTTGCCAGTCCTTTTACCGAGGGTTGACCGAGACCCTGGACACCTTGCAGGGCATGGTGTCCCCCGATGAACAAGCAGACTTTTTCCGTGCGGTCGTGGAAGTCCCCACACCCTCCGGCATCCATGATTTGATCGTGGCCCGGGGAGATTGGAACGATGCCGACCACCAGGCGGTCGTGAAGCCCGTGCTGGAACGCGTCAATCCGTATGTGGTCGGCACGGATGCTGCCGCTGTGGGCCTCATGGAACACAGCGTGGGCCCGGTCAACGCCCACGCCTGCCTGGGTGCCATGAAGTCCAAGATCAAGCGGGACATGACCCGCTTGCACAGCCTGCTTGATGTGCATGTGGACAGGGACGCTCTGGTGGCCGACAAGTTTGGCGAGGTTGTGCTGTACGACCTGCGTTCCGGAGAGGCGGTGCGCGTGCAGCCGGGGAAGTTGCTGGATGCCCCCGTTGAACCCGAACCCGAATCTGCACATTCTTACTTTGCCGGCAGTAGTGGATAGGTTTGCCCATGTTTGTTTTCTCTGTTTTCAATGAGCTGGAAGGTCTGGATGCCACCACAGAGGTGACGGCGAACAACCCGGCCGAAGCCTTGCGGGTCTACATGGAGAATGTGACCGGCGATCTGGACACCTACCAGGATATGGCTTTGGAACGCGGGCATGGCTCCCTGGTGAGGTGCGGCACACTGTACGAGCAAGGCATGTACATGGGGTGGGTGGATCTGATACCGGACACCGTCAAGTACCTTCCCTTGCAATTGCGCAACCTGGTGATGACAAAAGGACTGGTGCTGGATTGGGAAGACAATCCCGGCGGCGTGATGATGCAGGCCGCCGGTTTCAGTGCGAGTGCATCGGACGACATGATCCGCGACTTTGTGCATGGGAACGCCCACGCCTTCCGTACGCCGCATGACATGGCCAAGGCCGTGAGCTATTGGCTGGAGGCACGCGACGTGGCCGCGGCCGGTTGGAAGCTTTTGGCGGAGACCGCCTCTGTCTGGACCGGACAGCAGTTGACCCGTGTGGACGGTTTGCCCAACGGGTACGCCATGCAGGAGTACATGGATGCCTGCAACATGGTGGACGGTTTGGTTCACCAACTGGGTGTGGGAACTCAATTCCACCATGAGCGGACATGCCCCTTGGCGGTCCAAGCAAGAAAAACCTTTGACGTGTTGCGGCGCACCCTGAACGGGGAACTCAGCGAATCCGAAATGGTGGGGGACAGGTACGACGACCCTGCAACCAGGACACCCTTGCCCTTGCACCCGCGGCAACACACTGCCTTGTAGGCGGACTTCCTCATTGGCGTGGGGACGCGGACGGACAACTCTTCAGGATGCGTTTGGCCGCATCTCACATCCAACCCAGTTTCCAAAAGGAGGAGGGCGTTGGGAGTGAGTAAAGGGGGCGGGGTTCTGGCTTCTTGGTCGGGGCCCCGCATTGCCGTGTGGGCTGAAAACAGAAAGGCCCCGGCAATGTTTCCCCAAACGCCCCGGAGCCTGACCGTCCGGCAACGAAGTCCAAAAAACCGTGCCGGGTCCAAGTAGACTATAGCATTGAACCGTGAGGATGGAGGCTTGGCCACACCATGAATGAGAACGGATTGCGCCCCCCGCAACCACAGTCCTTTCCTGTGGTACCCCATGTTACTGCTTGGCCGGAAGCAGGCCCTGGCCTGGGTGAATCAGCGAAACCTTGGGGCGGCATGCCCCGTCCGAACATGGAAGGCCGCTTGCTTGTGGCGCGGACGCGGAGGGAGATGGCAGTGCTGCGGCAGAAGGTCGCACAGGCACGCCATGAACGTTTCTTGACCGTGAATCCAGGGCCCGTGCACCGCCATGTACAATGCCCCCACACCGGTTGAGGTATCGCCAAATCCGTTCAACCGGTGATTGAAAGTTGCGTTCACGACTCGTTCGTGATACGCTTGGGGCATGAACGAATCGCACAGGCACCATCCCCTTGGCCATACCGGCGGGCATCCGGGCGGGAATGGCAAACCCGGAACGCACACTTGCCATGTGTGCGGCAATGACAGGGACGGAGACAGGGGTGCCTGGGTGATTTGCCATGACTGCGACCAAACCCATTGGCATTGCTATCAGTGCACGGCCGGTCACAGGTTGCCCGGTTGTGGAACGGCACCCGCGGGCGCACCGGTCCAGTCGTGACCAGTCATGAACTCAAACAATCATGAACAGCAACAGTCAGCCGGACGTGCATCCGGGCGTCTGCGGGCACGGCGAGCCCATGCCCTGTACAGGCGCATTCTGGTCATGCAGGAACAGTACCCGGCCCACACGAAGGCGGAAATCGCCCAAAAGGTGGGGTGCAGTCCCTCGACCGTTGGACGTGCACGCAAGGCGCAAACGGATGGTGTTCTTGATGATTGAAAACAGCCCCGTGACACCCTCATGCCCCGGGGCATGCCAGGCACAAGCAAGGAGCGCAACATGCCTGACCTTCACACTGTATCACCTGAACGTGTGGCAAACAGTCCCTTTCCACAACCGCGCAAGGGCGGGGGATGGGAAGAAGCATACTCCATTGTGGCGGCTGTCTGCCCCGACACCGGTGATGTGATTGCTTCCGAGATGCACACAATGGTCAACGTGGCCGTGGGGCGCATGGACGAGGCCCGGATTGCCTTCCCGCATGCCGACATCTGTGTGTGGGAACATTTCCGTGCCGGCAAGGTAGTGCTGGTTCGGGAAAGCGAAGCCGCCGACGACATGGGAACCCGGATTTGGGCGGCGGCCAAGGGGACCGTCCATTCGACCGAAAGTGCATGGGCGGTTCTCTCACAGCTCTGTGGCGGGCTGTAGGGGGTTGCTGGGTCGGTATTCGTGCCGGAGTGGCGGAACTGGTAGACGCGCGCGATTCAAAATCGCGTGAGCGGAAGCTCGTGTGGGTTCGAATCCCACCTCTGGTACCTGCCGACCCATGTCAGTCGAGACGGTATTCCGACTGCATCAACTTGTCAATGTGGCTGGCGGTTGCTTGCAGCTGTCTCTTTGGGGCCATTCAACCATTGGGGCCATTGAGGCAGGGGGGATTCCTCAACTTGCGCTTGAGGGCCTTCGACCAGGCTTTCGGTGCTGATGGATTCGTCAATGTCCGGCCAGAGGATGCCCTCGCCATTGTCCACCAGCGTCCAGTTGTCCCGCTCCTGTTGCGAGGCGGCCAGTAAGCGCGGGAACCAGGCCAAGGGCGCGGCGATGCTGGATTCTGCCGCCACCTGTATGGTGATTCGGGAATCGTTCACCACCACGTCCACGGCCTGCGTGTAGGACAGGTATTGGGAAGTTGCGATTTCCTGATCGGCATCACCGGTGATCAGGTGCGGCGGGGTGTCGGGATTCGGGGCGTGCAGGCTGTCCATCTGGGGTTCCTGTTGGCTTCTGCGCTTGGCGTGAACTGGCGACATCTATAAGTGTAGGGCATGTTTCCCATCCACCCTGCGCTCATCTGAGGATGAGCAAGTTTGGTAGCATACGTTGTCGCACACCTTTGAAAGGACAGGGAACAGGATCATGGCCATCTCCGTAGAGCAATGGGAATTCCGTATGGTGGAATTGCAGGGCGGTCCCGAAGGCACCTCCAATCATGCTGGTGTGAGAGAGATGCACTCGGAGAGGTTTCCGTTTGATGAGCGGGGGGTGCAGGGCGTTATCGCCGACGCTGAAGACAAAGCCGAAGCGTATCGGGATTCAGCCTTGTGGGATGTGGCCCGCACTTGGTGGGATCCCAAGCGGCATCGGTTTGAGGCGCACCTGGTTGTCAGAACGGATGAAGAAAGCAACCTTTACCACGGGGATGACAACCTCGTGCATACGGAGTCAGTTTGGCAGGGCACATTCAATGCCAATGACGAAGGCATTCTGGATGTGAGCCGGGTTCGCTCGTTCCATCGCTACTTGGTCGTGTTGGAGCGAGCCACCTTGCCCGACGGTCGTGAAGTGTTTCCCGTCTGGAAGCAGGTGGAGGGATCGGGGTTCTCTGAGTACCGCAAGGCTTGGGCTTGGTTCAACCAGGTTGGCGCCTGGTCCTGGTCGACACATTCAGGACCGGACAAATCCAGCATGGTGGTGCAAAGTCTGGTTTCCCAGGCCAGCCAAGAACAGCATTTGAACTTGACCTGGGTGGACCTTCATGAAGGGGCAGTCCAGGAAGTCAAAGAGCTTGTGGTTGAGGCCCATCGCAACGAGCCTGCCTGTGTTGATCCGGCAAACAGCGACGCGCAGTTCCCAAACCACGATTGGGTTGAACCCCTTGATTTCGACGAGGATGTTTCCGCCCATGCCTTTTGTACGAATTGCGGCATGCTGCGCAACCTCATATACCTGGGGGCGGCAGGGCCGGATGTCTGGTCTGAAAGCAAAAGGGCTGACGGTGCCCGTGTGATCACCTATGCGGAACCCAATCCCGCATCGCTCATCATCCTGGGCCGCCTGCGAGAACGCAGCCTTATGGGCGGCGATGGCGATGAAGCCGTTGAACAGAATGTCGCACCGGAAGGCAGTGAGAATTCCTACCAGGGCATGATGTAGGAGTCCCCCCGGTTGGGCTACGCTGAAAGTGGTCCGTGTCCCGGTCAGCTCAAGTTGGCAACCAGGGATTCCATTTCCTGAATCGCAGCCTTGCGGCGGCTGTCTCGCCGGGTTTGTCGTTCGTTTTCTTCCTTTGACATTCGAAAGTGGTTGGATGCCTGATCCTTGAGCAGGTTCAATGCCTGTTCTGCGTTGACGGCTCGCAATGCGGAATTGGACAAGAACCACACACCTTCCCGGTCATCATAGCGGACTGAACCCAGGCAACAACCATGATCCGAATCATCATAGGCAGACAGCGTGTGCGAGGAGTCCCATTTGAGGACGATGGAACCGCCTTGGACTTCAATGGTCTGAAACATGTGAGCACACCCCCCTTGTGGAAACACCGCATAGTACCACCATGCTTCCTGCAATGATGCCGTGCCGCGGCTGTGGCCGGGAACGCGGGCTCCCGTTCCATCCCAGCCGCGGCGATACCTGTATGGCGATGGAACCGCAGGCCTATCCTGTGGCATCTCCGCAATAGGGGCCTGTGGTGTTGTCCGCAGTGAGATTCTTGAAGGTTGTGGCGGGCCCCAGTGTGCCACCGTGCCCCACGGGACGTATGCGGTAGTCCCAGACTTCGCCGGGATTGAAGCAGTTGGGGTTGAGGACTGTTTGTCCCTGCCCGTCCGGAGTTCCGCCGAACAGTATGTGGTAGTGGGTATTGGTGGTGACTGCGCCCGTCTGGGATGGCATGGCGGTCCATGTACCCGTGCTGCCGGACAGTCTGCGCTGGACCCGGTATCCAAACACTGCACCGCGGGCCGGGTGGTCCCAGTGCAGGGCAATGCCCGGATAGGCACCACTGGTGTCTTTTTTAGGATTGCGAAGTTTGCTCGCCGAGCGTGGGTTGCTGCTGCTGCCCAGCTTGCCTACGATGCCGGACACGTAGCGGGCGGTTCCCTCCGTGTTGTTCTCAAACGCCACCACCTTCCAGTGTGTTTCCCTGCCTCGGACAATTTGCTTGTTCTTGGCATCGTTGGCTTGATGTTGAACGGTAAGCGAGGTTGAGGATTGCGAGTCAAAGCCATCCCAATCCCCATCCCAGACACCATTCGAAGGCGTCCACCGGATGTAGACGCGGTATTTGTCGGCATTCGTGGCGGCGTTCCACTGCAACTGCACCCTGCGGGGAAAGGCACTTTTGTCGTAGAAACCCAGGCCCGTAATCGGACCCGGTGCACTCAAGGCCACCGTCAGGGGATGTACCGCCAGGATGAATGCGGCCGCCAAGGTTGCGAGCAGTAGGGACGGAAACTTAACACTCTTCATGGCTTTACCTGTTAGACTGTCTGTGAACAACAGGATGAATCCTATCGCAAATCGCAGGCCATTTCCACCCCACTCATTCACTTTGGAATGGTACTTCCGCACCCAACTGGTTGATGCCCGCGAGGCCCGGGGCATCCGCGTTTGGCACCTACCTCAGCGAACATACCCACAAGGTTGCTGCCAACGGAAGCCCGGATGATTCCGCAGTACTGGCTGGCACTGGTACATTCTAAACAGGAAGCCACAACGGAAGAACCTTGAAATGCAGATCAAGCCGACTGAGAACGTACCCTCAAGCGAAGATGGGCAACGC
This sequence comes from Caldilineaceae bacterium, assembly GCA_963664185.2. Classification (GTDB taxonomy): domain Bacteria; phylum Chloroflexota; class Anaerolineae; order Caldilineales; family Caldilineaceae; genus Bin34. Next base: position 9,454 of record CAXXOQ010000187.1, read on the forward strand.
TGGGCCTCTCCGCGTACGCGGGATGTGGGACACTGGTGGGAACCCATCAAACCCCTGACCGAAGCCGACGCCCAATACGATTTTGAATTCCTGGATGCTTGGAGTGCACTGTGGGGCAAGTTTCGGGCGCGGCCCGATGTGCAGCAGCGTTTGGTGGTGGGAGTCCAAAAGCTGGAACGGTTGTGGTCGATTGAGACAGGCGTGATCGAAGGTCTCTACACCCTTCACCGCGACACGGTCACCACGTTGTTGGATGTGGGGTTTGTCCCAGGCGTGATTCTGGATGAACACACCAACATTAATCCCGATCTGTTGCTGTCGATTCTCAAGGACCATGAAGCCTCCGTGGAGTTGGTGCACGGGTACATTCGCGACGGTAGGCCCCTGAGTCCCTACACCATACGGGAGCTGCACGCCTGCATCACGGACCACCAGGACACGCATTTGGCCGTGGACAGTCTGGGTAGACGCGTGCACCGTCCTCTTCTCAAGGGCGAGTTCAAGGTGTGGCCCAACAACCCCACACGGCCCGACGGAAAGATCCACCAGTACGCCCCTCCGGAACAGGTGGACAGCGAGATCGCTGCGCTCGTTGAGCAGTACGAGGTCTACTCGGACAGTGCGCACCCAATCCTTTGTGCCGCCTGGCTGCACCACAGGTTTGTCCAAATCCATCCCTTCGCCGACGGGAACGGGCGGACCGGCCGGGCCTTGATGAACTGGCATTTGATCAAGCAGGATTGCCTACCGATTGCGGTGCCCACGCACAACCGCCAAAACTACTTCCATGCCTTGGGACGGGCAGACAATGGATATCTGGCACCCTTTGTGGGTTTCCTTGGCTACCTCTCCCGTGGAATGGTGCGCTTGGTGGTGGGCGATGACGCTGAGGCCAGGTCCATTCTGGGACCGCCGCACCCACCGGACATGACCTTGGGCTACCAGCCAGACCCGATGAAATGAGGATTCTGTATCTATGGTATGATGCCAACCATGTTGCGAAACATGGTGAGGGTGTCAGGCTTGTCCCCCAAGGGGGTGCAGGTGGATCCATTCCCCACATTCCAGAACCAGATACGACAGAGGCATCCACATGCATACCTACAACTACAATCGCACGCAAAAGGATGTCTACGAGGTTCTGGATGCAGAATCGTCCAATGCGTTGCTGGGACACATGCGCTTGTCTCCGGGTCTCGGCTGGGAATTTCAAGCCGAACCCACATGCCCATCGGATCTGGCTGAGGAACTTGGACACCCGGATTCCCTGACCAGGTTCCGCAATTACACTTGGCAAATGGCTTATGAGGAAAACCAAAAGCGCAGGCCCGACAACTCCCGCCTGGAACCATCCCGGGAACGCCTGCCGGAACGTCTGCCGGAACTCCTGCCGGAAACCCAGCCAGAGGGAACGACTCCCGTCCACAAACTGAACGCTTATGCCCAAGCAGTGTTGGATTGCACTGTCAACTTGGAAAGCGCGGCGCAGGAACTGATCGAATATGCTCTCGGTAGCAACCTGGCAGGGGAAGTCGCCCCCCTGATACAGAAGTTTGAGCGGATGCAAGCCTCTTTCAGTATCGACATCAAGGACGGTGTCGAGGAATTGCAAAACCTGCTGGATGGGTTCGAACAGGAGGAGGCTCCCCTTTCATCCCCCGAAAACGAATCTGTCATGGACCAGGTGATCGACTTCTTCAAGCAAGCGGAACAAGCTGTTGATGTTCCGGGGGGCAACGCAGTCACTTCCATGATGGAAGCCATGGACAAGGAATTCGAGCGGTTGGAGGGTGTTCCGCAGATGTCCGGACAGTATCTGCTCTCGCCCGGGTTGGATGTCCACACCCCCTATGAAGGTGAAAGCCTGACCGTGGACGGCCTCACGGACAACACCGTGGCTTGGCGTTGCAGTGAAGACGTGACGGCCATCGGCATGTTTCTTTACGGGCGGTTCGTAACCTACCTGTGGGCTGGTGATCGCCCACAGTGGACGCTGAAACTGAACCGCCAGTGCGAGTTGTTCAACTTGCCAACCGTTCTGTACAACCCTGTCAACGGAGACCCGTATGGCGAAAGGGTCTACACCGCATTGCAATCGGTGGTGGCGCAGGTGGAAACTGATGAAGGACCGGCCAGTGATGCGAATGGCCCGGAAAGGGAGCCTGCACGCATGTACATGGGCGGGTTGTGACAGCTTTGCAGTCGAGGCCCTGACGTTCCAGTTCAGTCGTCCCCGCCGCGGCAGGGCGTTCTCTTACAGAGCGTCTGCTCAACGGTCCATCCCCACGCATGGGGAAACCTGCGTGATGCCATCCTTCTGAAAGGTCCATCCCCAAGCATGGGGAAACTTAGCGGACTGGCCGTATACGAGGTCCATCCCCGCG
>CAXXOQ010000188.1:0-1773 GCA_963664185.2 Caldilineaceae bacterium
CGATAGGGGTGGTTACGGGAGCCCAGGGCCAGCGCTGGTATGAGGTCACCGTTACGGGCATGGAAGCCCACGCCGGACCTACGCCCATGGAAATGCGCCAGGATGCACTGGTCGGCGCGGCGCGGATGGTAGAAGCCGTGCATCAGATTGGCCTTCGCCACCCGGACGCCCGCGCTACGGTGGGCAAGCTGCAGGTACATCCCAGTTCTCCCAACACGGTCCCGGGACAGGTCTTCTTCACCGTAGATCTCCGGCACCCGGAGGAAGAATATCTCACCCGGATGGATGCCCGGCTCCGGGCAGACTGTGAGGCTGCTGCCGCAGGCCTCGGCCTCCAACTGCAACTTGCGCAGGTCTGGCATTTTGCCGCTACCCCTTTCCATGATCGCTGCATTGCTGCGGTGCGCCAGGCCGCTACGGGCAGCAGGATAGCCCATATGGATCTCGTGAGCGGCGCTGGACACGATGCGTGCTATGTGGCCCGTGTCGTGCCCACGGCCATGATCTTCGTGCCGTGCAAGGATGGCATTAGTCACAACGAGAGTGAGAGCGCAACACCTGAGGACCTCGCCGCCGGTTGCCAGGTTCTGCTTGATGCAGCCGTGCAACTTGCTGGTCCTGACCCCGAGGCTGTGTGAGGAGAAGGGCATGCGATTTGCAGGCAAGGTGGTGATAGTCACGGGCGGAGGGGCCGGCTTTGGCGCCGAAATCTGCCGACAGTTTGCGGCTGCAGGGGCCAGCGTGGTGGTGAACGACGTGAATGAGCGGGATGGCCTCCGTGTCCAGGACGAAATCCGGCGCGAGGGCCAGGAAGCCTGCTTCGTGCAGGGGGATGTATCCCAGAATGCCGACGTGAGTCGGCTCATTGGGGAAACCCTGGATCGCTATGGGCGACTGGACATCGTAGTCAACAACGCAGGCGTACCCCAGCGCAACCAACCCCTGGAAAACGTAACCGAAGCGGAGTTTGACAGGATTCTCGCGGTCAACGTCAAGGGAATTTACTGGATGTCCAGGCACTGCGTTCCGGTCATGCGCCAGTCAGGGGGTGGCTGCATCATCAATACGGCCTCAACCGCAGCCACCAATCCCCGCCCTGGCCTCGTTTGGTATAACGGATCCAAGGGTGCTGTGACTACCATCACGCAGTCCATGGCCATTGAACTCGCGGCCGACAGGATTCGGGTAAACGCCGTCTGTCCTGTGGCCGGTGACACGCAGATGCTGGGTGAGTTCATGGGAGGTACTGTAAGTGATGAGATGTATGCCCGGTTCGTCAGTACCATTCCCCTGGGACGCCTGAGCCACCCCCGCGATATTGCCCATGCCGTTCTCTTTCTGGCGGCGGACGAATCCCAATTCCTGACCGGTGTCTGCCTGCCCGTGGACGGTGGTCGCACCATCTGAAGCGCGCTGGAGTTCCCCTGAGGGGTCCGACGGGTTCGTGTCAGGTGTGCTAGATGGGCCGGGCGGAAGACTCGGGCCCACGAAGCAAACGGATCTGAATGGGCGGTATACTGTCGTCCCGGGAGCTGCCCAGAGCCTTCGCTCTTTCCCCGTCTCCGCAGTCGGAGCACCACCACCGGCGTGTGCGGCCGCTGTCACGGCTCGTGGAGGAACTGGGGTGGTCCGGGGTCCATCCGTTGGGAACCACGCGTTCCATTCTCTGCCGGTTGGACACTCCATGATCGCGAGATTGCCCAACACCTGATACCTTATCATTCGATAATCCAGGTCTCGGTCCGCGCGCAGGGGGCAGAACTGGCGCTACGC
>CAXXOQ010000189.1:0-19993 GCA_963664185.2 Caldilineaceae bacterium
ACATCTACCTGTGCTCATCTGCCCGCAAAGGGAGAACAGGGTCTTCCCGTCCTGTAGTCGCATCCAGGTGAGAACTGTCCTGTCCAGACTTGCATTGTGACCATTTACTTTCCACATCGGGCCTTTCCGATACAATAAGCTTGGTCAGCCAAACCAAACTTGCCAATCGAGGAAGAATCGCATGGACAACCTTCCCTTCAGCCAACCCGGCCGCTGGTACCGCGGCAATCTGCATACGCACTCCACCCGCTCAGATGGCCACACGACTCCCGCCGAGGTGTGCGCTTTCTACCGCACACGGGGCTATGACTTCATTAGCCTTACCGATCACTTCCTGGAGAAATACCAGTTCCCCATCACCGATACTGCGCCTTACCGCACCGATGGGTTTACCACCATCCTGGGCGCGGAGTTGCACGCGCCTGCGACCAGTCTGGGGGATCGATGGCATATTCTGGCCGTGGGTCTGCCAGGTGATTTTGCGCCACCGGACCCCGGGGAGACCGGACCGCAACTGGCGGAGCGGGCCAAAGCCGCCGGAGCCTACGTGGCTGCGGCCCATCCCGCGTGGTACGACCTGACCGATCAGGATGTGCTCTCCATACCCGCTGCCGGAGCCATAGAGATCTTCAATACCACTTGTGCCACAAGCACCGGCAAAGGGGACAGTACCGGCTACGTCGATCGTCTGCTGAGCCAGGGTCACTACTACCAGATCATCGCCACCGACGACGCCCACTTCCGCCCGACACGCCCCGACTGGTGTGCCAACTGGGTGATGGTGCGTAGCCCCAGTCTGGATCCGGCAGACCTGCTCGCGGCGCTGCACGCCGGGCACTTCTACTCCAGCCAGGGCCCAGAGTTTCTTGCGGTCACGCCGTTGCCAGGTGGCACCAAACTGACCGTTCGGACATCGCCGGTACGGGCCATACACCTCACCGGTCTCGGGGCCTCCAACTCGACCGTTTCCGAAGATTCCGACTTCACCACGGCGGAGTTGGATCTGGCATCAATCAAGGGAGCCTTTGCCCGGCTCACCGCAGTCGACAGCCATGGTCGCCGCGCCTGGACCAATCCGATCCGCCTCTGAGAAGTCTGGCGGAGTGGTGCACCCATAAACCTGCCCACCGGACTCCGTGGGGAAAAGGGCGCCAGGTTGGCACCTCTTTGAAACACCTTGCGTCGTCTCGATAGCAACGCCGGATTTCCCGGCGCGTCGGGCAGGAGTTCCGGGGAGGCAATCGGAATGTCTGACTATATGAGAGACAGACATTGGTGTTTTCGGTTTGATCAGGTGTATATTGCAGGTAGCCCATCCTCCACTGCAAGTGTCGGCGAACATGCGCAACGTTCTGTTTATCTCTTCCCTGGCGCCCCGGCTGTCAGCCGAAGTGACCCAGCATGCCCGCGCCGAAGATGCGGTACACGTTATGGGGCCCAAGGATCCGGAAAGTTTGGCGCGTATCGCGGATGCCGAATATCTCGTGCTGTTTCCCAGCGTTCTGGCCGACGCTTCCATCCGCGCCGGCCGCCACCTGAAGCTGATCCAGCTGGTGAGTGCCGGCTTCGATCGCATCAATGTAGCGCTGTGCCGGGAACTGGGGATCCCTGTCGCCAACAATGGGGGGACCAATGCCCCGGACGTGGCCGAGCATGCCCTGATGCTGATGCTGGCCTTCCAGCGCCGGTTTGCCGAGTTTGACCGCTTCGTCAAGGCTGGCCAGTGGCGGGGCATCGATTCGGCCCAGACTACGTTTGCGCTGGCGGGCAAGACCATCGGCATCATCGGTCTGGGCAAAATTGGACAACGGGTAGCCGAGTTGCTGGCACCATTCGGGGTACGGATCCTTTTCTATGATGCCTACCCACCGCCCGTGGCCGTATCAGATGCCCTGAGTGCCCGACGGGTGGAACTGAATACCCTCCTGGCCGAGGCAGATATCATCACGGTGCATGTGCCCCTGAATGCCGGGACCCGGAACATGATCAACGCCGACACTTTGGCCTGCATGAAGGAAACAGCGCTGCTGGTCAATACCTGCCGTGGGGAGGTGGTGGATGAAGAGGCCTTGGCCGATGCCCTGCGCGCCCAGGCTATCGGGGGTGCAGCCCTGGATGTACTCGTCAAGGAACCCCCGCCACCTGACCATCCCTTGCTGGGCCTGGACAACATAATCTTCACACCGCATACAGCCGGGGTGACGTTTGATTCGTTCTCGCGGCGGGGCGAATTCATCTTCGCCAACATTGAACGTGTGGCCCATGGTCAGCAGGCCCTGGCCCTGGTGAACTGAAACGCGGTTCCATCCTGTCTTGATGCACATCCGGACCCGGGACTGGAAGAACATACAGGAGTAATCTGGACACAATGAAACTTGGATACAGTTCCTGGGGCATGCCCAACGTGCCGGTGGATACCATAATTGCCAGTCTGGCCGAGATGGGCTACGACGGTGTGGAATTGACGGTGATTCCCGGCTATTCCATTGAACTGGACAGTCTGGATGACGGCTATCGCCACTACATCGCGCGCCTGCTGCAGCTGCATGATATGGAATTGCCGGCGCTGGCAGGACACCGCAGTCTGGTGGAACAGGACCCTGATGCCGCCGCCGAGAACATGCGTCGCCTGAAGGGCACGGTGGACCTGGCCGTGGAATGGGCGGGGGGCGGAGAGCCGCCCTGCATTGACACGACGGCCGGAGGACGGCCGGAGGATGAGGAAACGCTGGGTCCCCTGCTGCAGGATCGACTGGGCGAGCTGGTGGATTATGCCCGGGCGCGGGGAGTAGTGATTGCCATTGAACCCCATGTCGGCAGCATGCTGGATACCCCGCCCAAGGTACTGCGCTTGCTGGAAGCCATCAACGATCCCTATCTCAAGGTGAATTTTGATATCTCCCATTTCAATGTGATGGGCATGGATATTGAAACTCCGGTGGCGGCCCTGGCTCCGGTTACGGTACATACCCACGTCAAGGATGAACGCGGTACGGTGCCGGATTTTGAGTTTCTGATTCCCGGGGAAGGCGAATTCGACTATGTGGCCTATCTCAAGGCCATGCAGAAGCATGGGTATACCGGTTTCATTTCTGCGGAAATCAGTGTCATGGTACAAAAGCGACCCCACTACGATCCCATTGCCGCCGCCCAGCAAACCTACGATGTACTCAATAACGCCTTCCAGACCGCGGGTATTCCCCGGCCCTGATGCCGGGATCCGGTGGCACAGGAGGAAACCCATATGAACGGTGCACAAAGTATGTTGCAGACACTCGTCAACAATGACGTGACGGTCTGCTTTGCCAACCCGGGCACATCGGAAATCTTTTCCGTCGGTGCCCTGGAACGGGTACCCGACATGCGCGGGGTACTTTGTCTTTTTGAAGGCGTGGCCACGGGCGCAGCGGATGGCTATGCCCGCATGACGGACTGGCCGGCCTGCACCCTGCTGCATCTGGGGCCCGGCCTGGGCAACGGCCTGGCCAATCTGCACAATGCCCGCCGTGCCTTCTCCCCCATGGTAAATGTGGTAGGGGACCACGCGACCTGGCATCTGCAGTATGACGCGCCCCTGACGGCAGATATTGAAGCCATTGCCGGTTCCGTTTCCGGCTGGTACCTGTCTTCAGCCACCGCCCAGGATTTGCCCGCCGATACCGCCGCGGCGGTGCAGGCTTCCCTGCAGCCGCCGGGACAGGTGGCCACCCTCGTGCTGCCTTCTGATTGTGCCTGGGATCCTGGCGGTCCCCCTGCGGAGAAGATCACGGCCCCCACACCGAAGGCGGTGCCGGCGGAACGGGTGGCGGAAATCGCCAAGGTTCTGGCCCATGGTCCGGAAACGGTCATCCTGATTGGCGGCCGGGCCCTGCGGGAAGAGGGCATGCGCCACGCCAACAGCATTGGCAATGCCCTGGGGGTGCGGATCTTGGGGGATCGCGTCAACAGCCGTATGGAGAGAGGGCGGCACCGACCTGATGTGCGGCGTCTGCCCTACCCTGTGCCCCAGGCCATAGAAATGCTCAGGGGCACCCGGCATATGATCCTGGCCGGTGCCACCAAACCCGTGGGCTTCTTTGCCTATCCTGACCAGCCCAGCGTAACCGCCCCCCCGGACTGTGAGTTTCATGTGCTGGCCCACGCGGACGAGGATGTGGTCCTGGCACTGGAGATGCTGGCCGATTTTGTCAATGCGCCGGACGATCCGGGACCGCTGGCCGCGGCGCAACGGCCGGAATTGCCCACCGGCGATATCACCATCGAAAAGGTTTGGGCCGCCCTGTCCGCCCTTATGCCGGAAGAGTCTATCATTTCCGACGAGGCCGTGACGTCGGGGCGTTCCGCAGCGGCCCAGACGGCCGGTGCACCACGGCACGACTGGCTCAACATTACCGGTGGCTCCATAGGGCAGGGCTTGCCGGCCGCCCTGGGGGCCTCCATTGCCTGCCCGGATCGGCAGGTGTTTGCCATGGAATCCGACGGCTCGGCCATGTATACCCTGCAGGCGTTGTGGTCCATGGCCCGGGAGGAATGCAATGTCGTCGTGGTTATGTTCAACAACGGGGCATATCGCATTTTGCAGGGCGAGCTCGAGCGCCTCTGTCCGGGAATGGAAGGGGAACACAGTGCCGCCATGCTGGATCTGACCCAGCCGGAGATTGACTGGGTGCATCTGGCGCGTGGCATGGGCGTAGAGGCCAGTCGCGCGGGGGATTGTGCACAGCTTTGTGATCAGTTGGCCTCGGGAATCCGGGCGCCGGGTCCCCGTTTCATTGAGGTGCGGGTATAGCCCGATCCACCCGGCGGCCCCCAAGCATGTACGAGGTGCAGAATGAGTGAAGTTCACGAGCGACTGGACGAAGAATATTGGCTTGGCCTGTATGAACAGATGTTTCGTATCCGCTGTTTTGAGGAAGCCGCGGATGGCCTGTACACACGGGGACAGATGCCGGGCATCACCCACCTGTATATAGGCGAGGAGGCGGTGGCGGTAGGCGTGTGCAGCGTGTTGCGGGATGAGGACTACATCACCAGCACCCACCGGGGGCACGGTCATTGCCTGGCCAAGGGCGCGGATGTCAAGCGCATGTTTGCGGAACTGCTGGGCAAGGTCTCAGGCTATTGCCGGGGCAAGGGGGGGTCCATGCACATCGCGGACCAGGACACCGGAAATCTGGGGGCCAACGGCATTGTCGGGGGCAGCACCTCCATTGTGGCCGGCGCCGGCCTGTCCGCCAAGCTGCGCGGCACGGATCAGGTGGCCGTCTCCTTTTTCGGGGATGGGGCCCTGGGCCAGGGACAGCTGTATGAGTCCATGAACATGGCCCAGCTTTGGCATCTGCCTGTCCTGTATGTGTGCGAGAACAACCATTACGGGGAATATACGCCCAATGATCTGACCATAGCGGGCAAGATCCTGGATCGGGCCCGGGCGTTCGGCATGGCGGCCCAACAGGTGAACGGCCAGGATGTGCGCGCCGTGCGCGCGGCCGCCATGGACGCGGTCCAGAGAGCCCGGACCGGTGCTGGCCCGTCCTTCCTGCTTTGTACTACCTACCGCTACCGGGGGCATCATGTCGGGGATATCGATCGCCCCTACCGCACGCGGGCAGAGGAAGAAGAATGGCAGACCCAGCGGGATCCCCTTATGACTCTCAGCCAGTGGCTGGCCGCGGAATTCCAGGTGGAGCCGTCAGTCGTGGCCCAGCTGGAAAACCAGGTGCGGGCCGAGGTGGATGCGGCGGTGGACTTTGCCTTGGCCGAACCCTTTCCTGAGGAAACGGAGGTGGATCATCATGTCTTCGCATGACAACGGTACCGGTGGGCGCGAGATTTCCTTCGGCGAAGCGATTCGGGAAGCGGTCCACGAGGAGATGACACGGGACCCGCATGTCTTCCTGATCGGCGAGGACATCGGGGCCGCGGGCAGCGTCTTCAAGATCTTCACGGGCCTGCAGGAGGAATTCGGTACGGAACGGGTCATCGATTCGCCTATCTCCGAAGCCGGTATCGCCGGCATAGGCGTAGGCGCGGCCATGACCGGCATGCGCCCGGTCGTGGAAATCATGTTTGGGGACTTCACGACCATGGTCATGGACCAGATGGTCAACCAGGCAGCCAAGACCCATTACATGTCCGGCGGCAAGCTGAAAGTGCCCATGGTCTTGCGTACCACCATGGGGGCGGGCCGCTCCTCGGCCGCCCAGCACTCCCAGTCGCTCCATGTCTGGCTCAGTCATGTGCCGGGCATGAAAGTGGCCGTGCCCGCCACGCCCGCGGATGCCAAGGGATTGCTCAAGAGCGCCATCCGGGACGACAATCCGGTGGCCTTTTTTGAGGACAAGGTCATGTATGCCCTGACCGGTCCGGTGCCGGAAGGAGAGCATCTGGTACCCCTGGGCCAGGCGGCCATTCGGCGCGAGGGCACGGATATCACCCTGGTCGCCACCAGCAGCATGGTCCACGAAGCGCTGGCCGCGGCCGACCAGCTCGCTGCGCTGGGGATCGAAGCCGAAGTGATCGATCCCCGCACCATGGTGCCGCTGGATCACGAAACGCTCGTGGCCAGCGCCCGCAAGACCAGCCGGGCCCTGGTGGTGGACGAAGGTTGTGAGCGGTATGGCATCACGGGCGAACTGGCGTCGGTGATGGCCGAAGGGGCTTTCTATTACCTGGATGCGCCGGTCACACGTCTGGGCGCCATGAATGTGCCGGTGCCCTTCTCCCCTGTCCTGGAGCCCCTCACGATTCCGAACGCGGACCGCATCTGTGAGATGGCCAAGATGCTCTGCCACCGCACCTGAACGGGACTTTCCCCATGCCCCATGACATTATCATGCCCGTGCTGGGCATGAATCAGGACACAGGCACGCTGGTGCGCTGGTTGCGCCAGGAAGGTGAGCGGGTAGCACAGGGCGATCCCGTTATGGAAATTGCGACCGACAAGATTACGGTAGAGATTGAAGCCCCCGCAGACGGTATTTTGGCCGGGCTGGCTGCCCGCGAAGGCGAGGAAGTGCCTACAGGCCAGACCGTAGCCCTCATTTTGGCGGAAGGTGAGACGGCCCCCGCCCCGACATCAACACCCCCGCCGGTGGCGGCACCCCAGGCTTCCACCCCCCGTATCGCGGCCAGTCCCGTGGCCCGGCGGCTGGCCGCGAGCCATGGCGTAGATCTCCAGGATGTACCCCATGCCGGGGCACGGATACAGCGGGAGGATGTCGAAGCCTACCTGGCGCAGTTGCCGACGCAGAGCCCAGTTCCCGATCGTATCCTGGCTTCCCCCAAGGCGCGCCGTCTGGCCCGGGAACAGGGGCTGGAACTGCAGCAAATCAGCGGTACTGGACCGGAAGGCGCAGTACTGGCGGCGGATGTGGAGGCTTATGTTCCCGCCCCTGAGGTGGAAGCCCCGGAACGGCCAGACACAGGGCATACTCCGGGTCGCCTCTGGCAAGTCATGGCCCGACGTCTCACGGAAAGCTGGCAGACAGTGCCGCATTTCTATGTGTCCCAGACGGTGGATGCCGGACAATTGCAGGATTGGCAGACATCCTGCCGACAGAAATACCCGGAGAAAGTCACCCTCACGGACCTTATCGTCAAGGTGCTGGCGGTGTCCCTCCGGGAGCACCCGCGCCTCAATGCCAGTTGGCAGCCGGACAGCACGATTCAGGTACATGGTGCGGTGAATATTGGTTTGGCCGTAGCCGTGGCGGATGGCCTGCTGGTACCTGTGATCCATGAGGCGGATGAGAAGGGAATTCGGGAAATTGCCGTCCAGCGGGACCATTTGGTGGCAGCGTCACAGTCCGGATCCCTGACCCTGGCGGAGATGACCGGAGGTACCTTCAGCCTGACCAATCTCGGGATGTTCGGCGTGGAGCGTTTTGGGGCCATTGTCAATCCCCCCGAAGCCGCCATCCTGGCCGTCGGTGCCGTACGCGATCAGGTCGTGGCGGTGAACGGGACGCCTGCCGTGCGGCCGATGATGGAGATTACCCTGTCCTGTGACCATCGGGCGGTGGACGGGGCCACAGCGGCCCGTTTCCTGCGCACCCTGGTGCAGTACATGGAAGCCCCCCTGCTGCTGCTGGATTGAGGACAGGGCGGCGGACATGAGACTCAGTTGCCTGCCGGTGTCGCTGTACGGGGAATTCACGGCCGGCCGCATGTCCCTGGAAGACTGGTTTCAGCTGGCCGCACAGCTGCACCTGGATGGCGCGGACATCAGTGTGGCCCATCTGGACTCCCTGACGCCCCCCTATCTGAAGCAACTGCGTGCTGCAGCTTTGGCGTCCGGCGTGGAAATTGCCATGCTGGTAACATACTCTGATTTTGCCCTGCCGGACGCAACCGGCCGGAGCGCCAACATGGCACGGGTAAAGCAGCAGATAGAGGCTGCGGCCTACCTGGGAGCTCCCCTGATTCGCTTGACGGCAGGCCAAGCCTGGCCTGGTGTCTCCTTCCAGGAAGGCCTGAACTGGGTGGTGGAAGGCCTGTGGGAGGCCGCCTCCCATGCCCGGGCCCATGATGTACAGGCCGTATACGAGAATCATGTCCGGGGTTCGGTCTGGCCGTGGAACGACTTTACCCAGGCCGCCGTGCGCTTTCTGGCGGTGGCCGAAGCTACCCGGGGTTCCGACCTGGGCCTGCTGTTTGATACCGCCAACAATCTCGCCCTGTTCGATGATCCCGTGGCGGTCCTGGCAGTCGTGCTGGATCGGGTGACGGCTGTACATCTGGCTGACATTCGGGTCGCGGGCGCGTTCCAGCCCGTGGTTATGGGTACGGGTGTCAGTCCGCATGCAGAATTGATGGCCATGCTGGTGCAGGATGGGTTTGACGACTGGGTCAGTGTGGAAGAGGCCAGCCAGACAGGCCGGTCCGGTTTGGCGCAAGGGATTCGCCATGCCGATGCGGTCTGGTACACGGCAGGCGGCAGGAGGCGTTCCCACGTCCAACGGGTGGACTGACACGACAGGAAATGGATGCAACCAAAAGGGATTCAGGCAAAGGCATGACCACAAATATCAGTTTCGATCTCACGGACAAGGTCGTCATCGTTACCGGTGCCGGCAAGGGTATTGGCAAGTCGATTGCGGAGGTGGCCGCCCAGTTTGGTGCCGATGTGGCCCTGGGCAGCCGCACGGTGTCCGAATGCGAGGCTACCGCCGAAGCATGCCGGGCCCTGGGTCGCCAGGCTCTGGCCGCTCATCTGGATGTGGCCGATGTGAACAGCATTCGGGCCTTTGTCGATCAGACCCTGGAGCGCTTCGGACGCATTGACAGCGTGGTAAACAATGCGGGTTACAACGTGCCCAAACCGGCGGTGGAGTATACCGAAGAGGAATTCGACCAAATCTCCGATATCAACTTCAAGGGGGCATATTTCATGTCCGTGGCCTGTGCCGAGGCCATGGTGGCGCGGAATATCGCCGGCAGCATCATTACGATCAGTTCCCAGGTGGGTGTGGTGGGCGGTCCCCTGCGTTCCATTTATGCGGCCGCCAAGGGGGCGGTAGGACAGTTTACCCGCTCGCTGGCCCTGGAATGGGCCCAGAATGACATTACGGTCAACGCTGTCGCGCCCACGTTCACGCGCACACCGCTGCTGGAAGCCAGTATCAAGACGAGTCCCGAGTTTGCCAAGAATCTGGAAAGGGTGCCTATGGGGCGCATCGCCGAGCCCGAGGAAATTGCCGGTGCGGTCGTCTTCCTGGCTTCATCGGCCGCGCGCATGGTGACGGGCCAGATCATCTGTGTGGATGGGGGCTATACCGCCATCTGATTGCAATCCATTGCTCCGTGACGTTTTCGCAGCGCACTCACCTTATCAGGAACGAAAGGAACGTGGAAACATGACCGACAAGATTCGCGCCGCTGTGATCGGAGCCGGCGGCATCTCGCAACAGCACATTCACGGGTATCTGGATACGGGGCGCTACGAAGTGGTGGCCCTGGCCGATTTGGAGCCGGGTGCCATGCAGGAGAAAAACGATCTGTTTGACATAGCCCCCCGGCACTTTACCGATGCCCGCGCCATGATGCAGGAGATGCAGCCGGATGTGGTGTCTGTATGTACCTGGCATGCCGGACATTCGTTGTGGACCATTGCCGCCGCGGCCTACCAGCCCAAGGCCATACTCTGTGAAAAACCCATGGCGGATACGGTAGGCCATGCGGAGCAAATGCTGATCGCCTGCGAGCGCAATCAGGTGAAGCTGGCCATCGGCCATCAGCGCCGCTTTCTGCCTTCCTACATTCTGGCCCGGGACATGATCCGCGAGGGACGTGTGGGACCGGTGCATCTGGTGCAAAGTTTCGGGGGGGCCGGTCTGCCCAACTTCGCTTCCCACCAGATGGACATGTATCGCTTTTTGCTTAATGACGACGAATGCGTTTGGGTCATGGGCAACATTGAGCGCAAGACGGATCAATACGAGCGCAATACCCGGATCGAGGACTGTGCCGTGGGCACATTTCATTTCCGGAGTGGAGCCCAAGCCCTGATTCTGAGCGATGTGCTGACTCATCAGGGAGCCCACACGTATGGTACGGACGCCACCCGCCCGGAGGGACAGGGCCTGAATGTCCGGCCCAGCTACTATCAGGGAGCCCGGATTTATGGGGCGGAGGGCATGATCGACCTCACAACCACGGATCTGAAACTCCTGAACCACGAGACGCGGGGCGTTTGGGAACGGCATGTGCCAGATGGCAAGTTCTATACCGTGGCCGATCAGGGCAGCCGCTTTGAGTGGGTGGAAGGCGGAGCCGCCCAGGCGGATGGCGTAGCCGATTGGGTGGAAGGCGCCGAACCCTATCGCAGTACCGGGGAAGATGGCTACAAGGCGCTGCAAATGGTGCACGCCGTGTATGAATCGGCACGCATGCACGAGAAGGTCTACCTTCCATTGCAGACACGAGTCAACCCCCTGGATCTGATGGTGGAATCAGGGCATCTGGTCCCGGAACGTCCAGGCCGCTACGATATTCGCGCAAGACAGCTCCGGGGCGAGAAGATGGTCACAGATTCCGAATAGGAACCTGGCTGAGAGAAAGGCGGTTCCACCCCAAGCCCAGGGCCCCGGTATTGTCCGCCCATGACATGGGACAGGGAGCGCTTTCATGAGATGGCCAGTTTTTTCCTTCGCAGCATGACGGGAGGGAAACAAGGCAACGGGAAACAGTTCTCCCACCTGGAAAAACCATGCAGTCGGCTCCGCACCGGACAGATGCCGCGGCCCTGGCATATCTCCCGGAAGGCCGTGGCGGGACGAACCGGCCCGGGGCGGACAGCGGAGTGGCTGGACCTGGGTTCAGGATGGCCTGACCGCGTTGCGGGCCCGAAAAGACAATGGCCTAATCATACCCAATTGGCATTGCCGGTTTCCCTGCGCTCTTGACGGCAGGTGAACTCTCCACCCCAAGCCTGGGTTCGTGGCGGGCAACAGGATACCGGCCTGATTTCCTGCCTGTGTCCACATACAGGCATATCCACTTCTTATAACAGCAAACAACCTGCAGTTGCTGTTTCTCTGCCTGGTAGCCAATTTGGCCCGGGTGGAACGGTTCAGGGCATTTGGTTTGAACGGAAAGGCTGGACAGCATCAACTGCGCAACGCTGGACCCCGAACACAATCAAGGTACACCTTGGCCCAGACCTGTGACGGCCCCAGGCGGGGGCGGTAAACAGAGGCGTCATGGATGACAACTGTTTCGTTCCTGCGGTCCTCCCCGATCGGAAAGCAGGTCCTCAGTCGCAATCCTCCCGTAGCCTTGGAAAACCCGGAACACGGCGCACAAGGCAACGGGACTTCCTGGGAGGTTTCCTGGCAATACTGGGGAAGAGCAGGAAAAGTAAAGGCAATGGCCCTGGGATACCTCCCGAGATGGCCTCTTCAAGGGGGACAGCGTACCAGGACCGTTCCGGCAACACGCGTTGGCTTGCCAGGGAACGAATGGGAGCTGCATGCGAGCCGCATCGGTTCTCCCTGGACCCGGATACGCCAGCATCTCATCCGGGTCCGTCGGCAGTGTCCCGCAACCGGGGCAATTGTCCAGCCCTGTGGTCCTCCCTCAGGCTGGTCACAGTGGGCGTCTGGTTGGGCGTGGCCTGATCCAGCTTGGATACGAATCGCCGGGCTTCGTCGGCTCCCCATAGTTCTCGTACATATTCCAGCAGTACCTCCCGCCGACCTTGCTCAATGCCTCGCTCAATGCCCTCGGCAACACTTTGCTCCAGAACCTGCCCGAAAGTTTCCATGATGGTCTCCGCTTCTGCAATTGGCACGATATTACGCAATGCCTGCCGCAACACCGGCAAATCTGTGTATATGGGCAAGGTCCCCTGTAACCAAGTCCCATACGCCCAGGGCCAGAAACTCCGCTTCCTCCCGGACGCGAGGCCAAATACCTGCCTGTCGCACAGGCAGGATTCGGTGCAACATGTGTATGGTTGGCTGGCGCCACGTGGCCGCTCTTCAAACTGTACTGGGACAGGGCCACGGGATTGCCGGGAATGCCAGCACCAGATAGACATGGATGTCCAGGAGTTGGCCTTTCCGGGACCACGCGGAGGAGTACCGTCGGCCGAGTCGGAGAAGAATTTCTCCCAGGTGCCGAAGGGATACGGGCTCGTATGGTTCACCAGAGAGACGACCGGCAGGTTCTGTCGTGCGGAAAGCCTTCTATCCGGTGCTGGCACATCATGTGCCATGCAGTATTGTCCGCCCAGAGAGACGGACATGGGTCTGGTCCCGCCAGCTCCTTATCCGGACCCGCCGGCAGTGTCCCGCAACCGGGGCAGCTGTCCCACCCTGTAGTTCTCCCTCAGGCTGGTCACAGTGGGCATCTGGTCAGGGGTGGCCTGATCCAGTTCGGGGGCGAACCGCCGGGCTTCGTCGGTTCCCCATATCTCCCGTACATACTCCAGCAGTACCTCGCGGCGGCCCTGCTCAATGCCCTGTTCTATGCCCTCGGCAACACTTTGCTCCAGAACCTGGCCGAAAGTTTCCATGATGGCCTCCGCTTCTGCAATATACACGACATTATGCAATGCCTGCCGTAACGCCGGCAAGTCAGCGACCATGGGAGCAAAGGCCACTCGAAACCAGGCCCCATAGGCCTGGGCCAGAGACTCCGCTTCTTCCCGGACGCGAGGCAAGATGCAGGACTGCAGGACTGGCAGGATCTGGTGCACTGCGTCCTTGTGTCCCGCGCGTATGGCGACTTGCACACGGGCCAAGGCCACAATACCGGTCACCAAACTGTGGCGGGACAGAGGAAACGTGTCATCCGGGAAATCCGGCACCGGATAGGCATGAATATCCAGGAGTGGACCTTCCTGGAAACCAAGCAGATGGCTGTCGGCCAAGTCAGAGTAGGGTCTTTCCCAAGTGCCAAAGGGACTCGGGCCCGTATGGATGACCAGAGAGAAAACCCGCAGGTCCTGTCCGTGGGGAAATCCTTCAATCCGGTGCTGGCGCAACATGCGCCATTCATATTCCAGCACGCGGATCGTCATCCGGGTATCCGGACGCGACTGGAATTCAAGGTGCAAGAGTACCTTTTGTCCCTCCCGTTCCAAGACCCAGATCAGGTCCGCAATCCGGGTGTCATGGTGTGGCTGTGCCACTGGATGCGGCACCACTGTGGTCCGCTCCTGGGTAAACAGGGGACGAAACCCCTGCAACTGGGGCAGATGAAAACGAATCAGATCCCGGATAACGGCCGGTTCCGCAAACAGGGTTTTCAGGGTGGCGTCATGGGACATGAGGCTGGTCGCTGCTTGGAGACTCTGGCAAAGTGCCGCGGCCGCTGGAGCAAAAGGTGCATACCGGCCGGATGGATTCCAGTCCTGCAAGGATAGTATACCCGAACCAGGCTAACCTGGCGATCTGACGCTGCTGGAACAGAACAAAAGAACCGGTATTGGATGGTGGACGGAGGAGAGGGCCTGGTTTTGGGATATGGGCAGGGAGGCCGAACCGGTGCAAGGGGCGAGTCTGTTACAGATGGTGCGGGAATAGGGGGTATAGTCCCAGAAGGAGCCGACAGGGATGACGGGACCAGGGGATGCTCCGGGGATCTGACCTTGAGGCCAGGATATGGTCCATCAGCACCATGCCGTGCAGGGCACGGGTCCACGTGTGGAATCCCCGGGTCTGGCCGTAGCGCGGCTGGTGTTGACCGAAACGGCCTGCCGGGCGGTGCGGGGTTACGGGCGCCCTGGACGACACAGAAGCCAGATCATCAGGTACCCGCTTGCCTGGAACTGCAGCCCCTGACGTCGCCCGGCGGCCGAGACCTCGGCGGCAGAGAGCCGCCGGCGTGCCTACCTCTCGGAGACATGTCTGCTCCGTGACGGATCAAGATCTCCCGCGCCGTGTCGTAGCGAGCCTGCACGGCTGGCCCTGCGGGCGTCGGCGGTGCACCCGGCCTGGTGGCCCATCCCGCCCGCAGGGGATGGAAGTCACGGTTTAGCCGCACAGACTCCGCACCATGGCCCACGGACGATGGCGCCAGCGGTACCACACCCGACCCACACCAGGGGAACGGTGGGCATGGATCGATTCGGGATGGGACAGATCCCTGACCTTGCCTGTGCCAAGCTGGGACGCCACCGTGAAGACAGGGAGCCTGAGCCTGGATGGCCCGGGAAAACCGGCAGGCCACCGCCCAGCAGTCCGCTGGCCTGCCGTGCACGACAAAGCGGCGGGATGTGATCGCGATCTGCACAAAAAAGCAATCTTGACACCGTGAGCCTGGCCTTCGATGAGACCACCCCAGCGGCAGGCCCGGGAACGCACCGCGAAGGGATGGCCCGTGACGGCTGGCCAGGCTGCCCCCGCACCCACAACCATATCTGCCACGGTACGCGTTCCCCCAAAGGCGTGGAAACTCTGGCCACCGCAGACAAGAGAGATCGGTACCCGGCAGGAAATTCAAGTATGATGGTAGACACCTGCAAGCTATCCCTGCCAAGTTGCAGGTTTCCCTTGCATGGGCGATCCACCCTGCATATGGGGGCAACCACAAATTCAGGCTAGCAGATGAGCAGGCACATCCTTTGGGGCGGCAGTCCTTCAGACAATCAGGAGATGCATGACGTGGCACAGGTTCGGATGGCACAGGTAGGTACGAAACATGGACATGCTGCAGGCAAATTGCGCGCCATGCAGGATGACCCCCAGGTGGCATTGGCAGGGATTTATGAACCGGATACGGCACAACGGACGCAGGTGCAGGATCAGGCCCCCTACCGAGGCTTGCATTGGTTCGCTTCCCTCGACGAGATACTGGCAGATGAATCGATAGTGGCCGTTTCCTCCGAAGGGTCCAATGCCGAAAGTCTGGATCAGACCGAAGCTCTGGTCCAGGCAGGCAAGCATGTCTGGTATGACAAGCCAGCCGGACAGAAATGGGACCAGTGGCAACGGGTGGTGACCCAGGCCCAGACCCAGAACACGGAAGTGCAGATGGGCTATATGTTCCGCTATCATGCCGGCTTTGCCCAGATCGCAGACTGGGTCCATGCGGGCACGCTGGGGGATATCTTTGCCGTGCGCGCCCACATGTCAACCAGCATCAGCCTGGAACAGCGACAGCGCGTGAGCGTTCATCCCGGCGGCATTTTCTATGATCTGGCCAGTCATATGCTGGATCAAATCGTCTGGTTGCTGGGACGTCCGGAAAAGGTGACAACCTTCTTCCGCAACGATACCGGACAGGTACCGGCTTTCCGTGACAACACCCTGGGCGTTTTTGAATATGCACGGGCGATGGCCACGATTGATATTGCAGCCATGGAACCCCGGCCCAATGCCCGGCGGTACGAGGTATATGGCACCAGGGGCAGTGCGATCATTCTGGAACCTTTTGAACCCGCCACCGTTATCCGCCTGTGTTTGACCGAGGCACAGGCCCATTTCCCGGAAGGGGCTATTATGGTGCCGATTCAGCCCCAGACCCGCCAGTCCCTGTATGAACTGGAACTGGCATCCTTGCTGGCTGTGATCCGGGGTGAAAAGGAACGGGATCGTCCCTATGCGCATGAATTGGCGGTGCAGGAGACCCTGATCCGGGCCTGCGGCGAGATGACATAGCACTGGTAGGCGGCAAGAGACAAAGAGAGGTTCCCGATGTCAGAGCACATTCGATTGGCCATCGTGGGATGTGGGGGTATGGGCCACCGCCACATGGTGGGACTGGCGGAGTTGCATCGCCAGGGGCTGTCGCAACTGGAACTGGTCGCCGCCTGCGATCCGGTAACCGCCAATGCCCGTTCGCTGGCGGCCCAGGCCACGTCACACTTTGCCCAGGAACCGGCCGTCGTGGCCAGCCTGGAGCAACTGGCGGCAATGGGTGTGCAGGCCATTGATCTGACGTCGCCGCCGGACCTGCATCACGGGCTGATTGAGGAGGCACTGGATCTGGGTCTGCACGTAATGACGGAGAAACCCATCGGTTTGACGGTGGCGGCCAGCCAGCGCATCTGCCATGCCTCCGCGCAACACCCGGATCTTGTGGTCAGTGTGGCGGAGAATTACCGGCGGGACCCCATTAACCGCCTGGCCCGGGCTGTCCTGGATGCGGGCGTGCTGGGTGAGCGGCGTCTCATGCTGATGAATTCGGTGAGCGGCGGCGATGGGATGCTGATCACCTTGTGGCGCCATATGAAGAAAGAGGGGGGCATTCTGGTGGACATGGGCGTGCACTATGGCGATATCATGGAATATTTCATGGGACCTGTCATGTCCGTATTTGGCCAGAAACGCCTGCACGAAAAGGTGCGCCGCAATAGGCGCTCCCCAGGGGATACGGGGGTCTTGAGCAACCCGGCAGGGTTCTACTCGCAATGGCAGGCCCAGATGCCCCGTACCTTTGCACCGGATGCCGAAGATGCCCTGTATGGCACCCTGCTGTTCGCGAATGGGGCGGTAGCCCAGTTCACGGAGGACCATGCGGGCTGGGGACGCAGTCACTGGGAGCGCCGGATCTACGGTTCCCGGGGATCGATGACATTGCCCCATGACCGGACCGGTCATCCCCTGATGGTACATCTCGCGAATGAGGAAACGGTACAGGGTGATGCGGTACTGGATCTGGTGCCGGCCTTTCATTTGGATCGCCCGACCGCCCTTCTCTTCGGGGGCGAAAGACTGGGTCACTACAACTTGACCTTTGAGGAAGTGGACCGCAAATTGCTGGCGCTGGAATATGCCGAATTCGCCGGCGCCATCCGCGGTGAGAACGCGATCGAGGTGGATGCCCTGCAAGGAACGCGGGCTTTGGCCGTGATTTATGCCTTGCTGGAATCGGCGGCCGCGGAACGGGCCGTGACCATGGAAGAGGTGCTTTCCGGAGAAGTCGATGCCTACCAGGCCGAGATCAACGCGGCGTTAAACCTGTAAGTTGCGCCGAAAGGCAAGTTGCCGTTCCCTGGTTCTGTATACGCCAGGGCAGCACCAGGTTTGAGCCCAGGCATCGGTATGGCTTTCGCGGACGCTACGGTGGTATCAAAACAGGATGTTGCATGGGCTGCAGTTCTGCAAAAATCGGTCTTTGGCGTGCGTGACAGCGAAAATGAAGAAATCGACCTGTGCCTATTACAATAGCGTCAGTTAGAGATGGGCTCACGCCCCCGCATACTGTCCTGTGCCAATGTCCCGTCAAAGTCCGCAACGAATTGGTGCCAACCCATTGGCCGTGCGCAATACCCTCACCTTGAAAGGCATACTCTCTTTCTGTTCGGTTTTCCGCTGGGGCTGGTGGGGCGTCTTGGGATGCCTGATGAGCCTGGGGCTATCCGGTTGCGCCGCGGAAGACTTTATCATCCCGCCGGCACCGGCATCCGACACCGGCAAGCCCACGGCACCGGACACGGATGCAACACCGGATGCGGCTGAAGTCTGTTACGCGGTGGTAAACGTGCAACGCCTCAACGTGCGACAGGCACCTTCCCGGAACGCCAATGTGCTGGACATGATCGAGAGACGGGAACAGTACCATGTCCTGGACTATTCCGCGGATGGGCAATGGGTGCAACTCCAGCTGCTGCAACTGGACCGAACGGGCTGGGCCTATAAACCTATGATGACAGTGAACTGTACGATGGCCGGTAGCACGCGGCAGGCAGTGCTGAACAATCTGGCCCACCGCTGGTCCCAGGGCGAGATTCTGACCGGTTCCGGCTACGTGCCGCAAGCGACTTCCCTGTATGCGCAGCCCAGCCTGGACGCCCGTGTCGTGGGTGCCGTCAGTCCCGATCGTCTGTTGGTAATAAGGGGCTTGGTGCAGGATGCTTCGGGAGTGCGCTGGGCACGGGTGTGGTTGGGGGTGGCGGAAGAGCCGGGCGAAATGTGGATCCTGGCCGATCGGGTAATACCCTTGCCCGCTACCCTGGAGGAATTGTATGAGGCGGATACGACCATGCTTGGCATGCGGGTCCAAATCCTCTTGTATGAACAGACTCTGCGTCGTTTCACAATATTCCCGCCCAGTGATGGAGGACGCAGCTATAGGCGGGATGACTATCTTGCGCCTTCACCGGCCGTGACCGCGGAATGCGATGTTGCCTGTGCTTTCCTGCGGGATCATCAGCAAGACAATGGCGCCTGGTACTTGCCGTATGAAGATCGGTATACACGGGATGCCACCGAAGTCGTGGTGGCACCTCTTGTACCTTTTTATGAAGTGCATGTGTCGGAAGGATGGCTTTGGAATGACCGGCAGCGGCAGCGCTATGCGCTGGAAAATGCCGGCCGGGGAACATGGGTGCTAATGAGTCCCGCCATGCGCCATAAGCGGGGCGTATTGGATCCCGGCGCCTGGCTGCCGGAGAACCATGTGACCCGCTGTCGCTATGCTGTGGACTGGATCACGGTCAAGGAACAATGGCAGCTTGCCATGGATGAGCGCGAGCAGCAGGTCTTGACGGATGTCCTGTCCCTGTGTGATGACCAGCATCTGAGGACAACGGCCATGCTGCAACTCTCTGCTTCGGAATCCGGGCATGCCGACTCGGATGCGCTGCCGGCCGACAGCCTGCCTGCGCGCGTGCACTTGCAATGCGATGCCCGGAATGAAATGGTTATCATTACGAATCCGGGAGCCAACAGCGAGTATCTCGCCGGTTGGCACCTGCATGACGCAGGCAACGCGAATCGCTTTACCTTGCCCCCCTGGACACTCCAGGCCGGAGCCAGTGTGACGGTAACGTCCGGGGAAGCTGCCGGCGACATTCATCTGACCGACGCCCTGATCTGGAACAACAATGGCGATACCGTCTATCTGTACGATGCCTCCTATCAGCTGGTAGCTGTGCAGGACTGCGCGTAATCCTCCCGGCAACTGGCAGCCGCATGCAATCCTCGGCACTGAACCCATCAACACAGGAAAGACCTCATGGCAAGTAACCAGGCATGGCTGGACAAGGTAGAAGAGGAAATTCTGGAGGCGGACCTGCCCATCTGTGATCCCCACCACCACTTGTGGGACTTTCGTACCGAACGGGTGGATGAACGCTATTTCCTGGATGAGGTGTTGGCCGACACAGGCAGCGGCCACAACGTCGTGTCCACCGTGTTCATCGAGTGTGGCGCCATGTACCGCGCCTCTGGCCCCGAGGCCCTGCGGCCGGTGGGAGAGACAGAATTCGTCAATGGCATTGCCGCCATGAGTGCTTCAGGCGGATACGGTCCCACCCGCATTGCCAAGGGTATTGTGGGCTATGCCAACCTCATGCTGGGCCCTGCCGTGGAAGAGGTACTGGCGGCGCATATACAGGCAGGCGGCGGCCGCTTCCGCGGTATCCGGCATGCGGTGGCCTGGGATCCGCAGGCGGCGCTCCAGAGCGCCCGGACCGTTCCTCCCGCCCATCTGATGCAGGATCCGCAATTCCGGGCCGGTCTGGCGTGCCTGGAACAGTTCCATCTGAGTTTTGAGGCCTGGATGTATCATCACCAGCTTCCGGATCTCGTGGAACTGGCCC
>CAXXOQ010000190.1:0-11129 GCA_963664185.2 Caldilineaceae bacterium
CTCGTCGTACCCTATAGGGGACCCGGGAGCAAAGGTGGCCCGCAGGTGATCAAGCAGATCCGGTACGGGCAACAGCAGCACCGGCGTGCCCTGTTCCTGCATCTGGTGGGCCACGGCCGCGGCCAAGTGTGTCTTGCCACACCCATGGGGACCATGCAGAAAAAGCCATTTCCCGGCGTCCGCGGCGAAATCCCGGCAGAGGGCAAACGCCTGGCGGAGACTGGTGCGACTGGGTTCATCGTAGCCCGGGGGCTCCTGCAGGAAGGTCGCGAAAGTCTTGTCGGGCAGCAGATCCAGTTGCGAAAACTCTCCCATTTTGGCAATGCGCTGGCGCAGGCGATCCGCCATCATGCAGTGACAGGGAAACGCCTGCCCGAAATCCGGATGTTCCACCGGTACATCCCGGGCAAAAAACCCCGTGCCCTGGCAGTCAGGACACACATCGGATTCGGCCGGGGCCTGGGTTTCGATTTCCCGCATTGAGGGTTGCGGGGGCACGCCATTAGGATGAATCAAGTTCCAGCTCCCATTGCTCGCCGGCATCGTCGGGCCGGATGCGGCCTTCGATGGCCCACCGTTCCAGAATGGCCTCGACGTACGCCAGGGATCGCTTGTTGTTGTGCACGGCGATTTCCATAGCCTCACAAATCCACGGAATCGGGAATTCCTCTTCCAGGGCCCGGATCTGATCCGCCACCAGGGGGGTCAACAGTCCTATGTTCTGCTGGTACAGTTGAAAGGGCGTGGCCACCCCTGTCCCCGATGGCGCCGTCTCGGCCGCCGGCACAGGGGCAGCACCCGCATCGCGCAGGCGCCGACCCTCCGCCGTATTCAGGACCAGGGCCTCCCGTTCCTGGTGGCAGTGGTGGTCCAGCAGGGGGAATGACAGCAGCGTGTGACGCTGGATGGCCCGCAGCAAGGCCTCTTCCAGGATCTCTGCCGCTTCATACAGCGCGGAGATCTCCGCCATCATGGCCAGCAATTCGGGATTGCCGCGCACGTCATCGGCCCAGAGCCAGGCCTGCCTTGCCCGGCCGGCATCCAGCAGGTACAGGCAATACTGGGTAAGTTTCAGCTCGGCCAAATCGTCTATCAGCGGCAGCAGACGGCGGAAATAGAAATGGGGTACTGAAACCCCCGGCAACGGGCCGCCCGGAAACCCGGGAAAGCCATCAAGTTTGGTGGGCATCATTCCACAGTCTGGTCCTGGTGCCGAAACTCCAGCTCCCGGAACAGCGTCTGTTCCTTGTGAAAGAAGAATTTCACTTTGCCCAGGGAGCCGTTCCGGTGCTTGGCCACGATCAACTCGGCCAGATTGGGCTCCAGGGTGTCTTCATTGTAGTAATCGTCCCGGTACAGAAACATCACGACATCGGCATCCTGTTCAATGCTGCCGCTTTCCCGCAAGTCCTGCAACATGGGCCGCTTGTCCTGTCGCGATTCTACGGCCCGGCTCAACTGGGAAAGCGCCAGCACCGGCACTTCCAGTTCCCGGGCCAGATTCTTGAGTGAACTGCTGATATAGGTGATTTCCTGCTGCCGGTTTTCGCGGGGCCGCGACATCAGGCCCTCGGTACCTGACATGAGCTGCATGTAATCAATCATGATGAGATCCACGCCTTCCTGCGCATGCAGGCGGCGGGCCTTGCCCCGGATCTCGGACACGGAGGCGCCTGGTGTATCGTCAATGAAAATGCGGGTCTGGCCCAGCCGCTCCGACACTTCCTGCACCAGGTGCCACTGGTGTTCATCCAGCCGACCTACCCGCAGATGATGCAGATCCGTGTTCGCTTCCATGGCCAGCAAGCGCTGCCCCAGCTGCTCGGCCCCCATTTCCAGACTGAAAATGGCAATCGTGGTCTTGAGATTCATGGCCACATGATGGGCAATCGACAGGCCAAAGCTGGATTTGCCCATGCCGGGGCGGCCGGCCAGTACCAGCAGATCGTTCTTGTTGAGACCGCCCAGCAACTGGTCCAGGGCCCGGAAGCCGGTGGGCAGCCGTCCCGGGGTCGCCTCGTCTTCATGACTGGCCTGCAGTTCCTCGATGATCCCGGGCATGATGTCCTGAATCGCGATCAGCCGGGTCCGCGACCTTTCCTGGCTCACCCGGAAAATGGCCTGCTCCGCCTTGTCCAGGATCTGTTCCACATCCTCCTTGCCCTCCTGGGCACTCTGGATGATCTCACCGGCGGCCGCGATCAGTTGGCGCAGCAGGGCCTTGCGTTCAACGATACGGGCATAGGTCAGCACATTGACGGAGGTCGGACAGTTCTGCGTGAGGTAATCCAGATAGGGGAGCCCCCCCATCGTCGCCACCTTGTCCTGGGCCGTCAGATCGTCAATCAGGGATACCGGGTCGGCCTCCAGCCCCCTGTCCCGCAGACGGGCCATCGAGGCAAAAATCGCCTGATGCGCCTCCTGCGTGAAGTAACTCTGTTTGAGCACATGCTCTACATCCACCAGGGCCTGGGGATTCAGCAGCAGGGACCCCAGCACAGCCTTCTCCGCGTCCAGATTGGTCGGAAGCAGGGAGGCATCAGGGTGCGTATCGGACAGAGCGTTCAGATTTTCGATCATGGATCGGTGGTAGGCGGCAACCACGCGGGGCCAAGGTCAGCCTGCCGCCAGGAATCAGGAACTGGCACTTCTGCACCTGTACTCCCGTACAGGTCACCGATGCATGCCATGCCCGGCATGGCAAGGCGGGGTATTACTGTATCAACGATTGTGCAGGCTGTCCAGATCCAGACCTTCCACTACATCCCGAAAGACTTCCAGATCCTCACTGCCCTGTTTCAGGCCTTCCATGTCAGAGGACGCCGTCTCCTCATTCAGTTCCAGTGGGATCTCCTCGTCCGGTACCTTGGCGGCGACATCCATGACGCTGTCCGCCACATAAATGGGGCAATCACAGCGCACGGCAATGGCAATGGCGTCACTGGGACGACATTCCAGTTCATAGGCCCCGCCAGGACCGTGGTTGAACACCAAACGGGCCAGATAAATGTCCTGTTCCAGATCATGGATGATGACGTGATCCAGACCATTCAACTCTTCAATCAGCGAATGAATCAGATCATGCGTCAGGGGACGCGGGATCTTTTCCTTGCGCAGATGCATGGCGATAGCTTCTGCTTCAAAGGGACCAATCCAGATGGGGAGGTAACGATCCCCCTCATCCTCCTGCAGGACCGCAATGCGGTGTTGTGACATCAGGCTGACCCTCACACTTTCGATTCGGACCTTGATCATGTTGCCACTCCCGGGTACACAAGTGTGAGTAAAGGCATCATAGCGCAATCGATGGGAAATGCAATGGTTGGAATGTATGGTTGCACCGATGAAAAATAAGTAGGGCGATTATAGCATAGGGACGGGACAACAAGATTCAGGGATCCAGGGCAAATCCGCGATCCGGGGAAACCCGCACCGGGATGGCCGCGTCCTGAATCTGCGCGCTCCTGCCCGTTGCCGGACCCGCTTGCCACCACCCGTTGGTGGGGCAAGATGGCACAATAGAGCATGCCTATCCTTTCCGCGGCTTCTGCCATGTCTGCGCCCACGCTCCCCGCCGGTTCCTCCCCCTCGCGTACACCCGCTTCGGTGCCAGCCTGCGAGGTGCTCCTGGTATCGTCCTTTCATGCCGGCAGTCACCGGGCCTGGGCCGAGGGCCTGATACACCACAGCCAGCACCACATAACCCTGATTTCGCTGCCCGGACGCTTCTGGAAGTGGCGCATGCAGGGCGGGGCCGTTCGTCTGGCCCGGCGCATCCGGGAGTTGCTGGCCACCGGGTACCAGCCTGATATTCTGCTGGCCACCGACATGGTCCACCTGCCGGTGCTGACGGGCCTGCTGTCCGATGTCCTGCCCCCCGCAGTGGTCAAGATCCTGTACATGCACGAGAACCAGCTGACCTATCCCGTACAGGGCAAGCTGGATCTTTCCTACGCCGTCATGAATTGGCTGAGTCAGGTGGCCGCGGACTACATCGTGTTCAATTCCCACTTTCATCGGCAGGATTGGTTCAAGCACCTGCCGGGGATGCTGCGCAGTTTTCCGGATTGCCGTGAGACCGGGACCGTGGAAGCCCTGCAGAGCCGCAGCCATGTCCTGCCCGTGGGCATTGAACCTCCCGCCCGGGTGCCGGCGACAGAGCCCCGGGACCCCACGCCACATATCCTGTGGAACCACCGCTGGGACCACGACAAGCGTCCCGACCGCTTCTTTCAGAATCTGTACCGGCTACAAGCCACGGGACAGCCCTTTGCCCTGCTGGCCGCGGGGGAAACGTTTGAAAAGATCCCCGATGCGTTTGTGGAGGCCGAAACCCGCCTGCGGCCACACATCCGGCATTGGGGCTATGCCAAGTCCCTTCAGGCCTACTGGGAGCTGCTGTACCAGGCGGATATGGTAATGAGCACCACCGAGCATGAATTCTTTGGCATCAGTGTGCTGGAAGCTATCGCGGCCGGCGCCTTCCCGCTGTTGCCCCGCCGTTTCAGTTATCCGGAACTGCTGCCTTCCCATCTGCACCAGGCCTGCCTGTACGACGACCTGGAGGATCTGTGGACCAAGACCCGGCAGCGCGCGGCAGACCCCAGACGGGCTCCGCCCTCACTGGTCCAACATGTGCGCACCCGATATGGATGGGCCCAGGTGGCATCTCTCTATGACACCTGTTTCCACTCATGGCGGATCGGGGGCCGGCCATAGGTCTTTCTCCGTGCGTTCCAGTTGCCGGCGCGTGGCCAACCGGATGACATCCACGCCTTCGGCCCCTTGCGGCCCCTGCTGGATGTGCAGCCGTACCAGATCTCCCTGGTGCAGGCGACGGACATTCTTGAGCCGGGAGCCGTGGCAAAACACGCGATCCCCGGAGGCCAGGCGCACGAATCCATAGCCTCTGCGCGGCTGATACCAAATCACCAGCCCCAGTTCCTGTCCCGGCCGCAGCTGATGACGACAACATACGGGGCACAGGGAATCCGGTGTTGCGGGTTGCGGGACGGTTTCTGCCACCAGGAACCGCACACCACAGACTTGACAGACATGGGCAGGCATGGTGTTTCTTCTCCCCTCCCCCAGCGAACAGATGTCAAGAAGGCAATGCCGACACCTTCAGGTACCACCTCCATGCGGGATCATGCATCCCGGCGCTGTTCATCTCCAAGAACTTGAATCGCAGTGGTCACTTCTGCTAGCATACCTGCAGCGTACGGGCAGGCCGTCATGACAATTGATGCAGGCCTGTCTGTTGTCCTTGTACGGCGACGTAGCCAAGTGGTAAGGCGGGGGTCTGCAAAACCCTTATTCGCCGGTTCGAATCCGGCCGTCGCCTTTGTATTTTTCCCATCTGTCCACCTGGCGCCCTGACCGGCGGAAGTGGTCACGGCGCGATCCGGGCATGGCACCGCACAGTCCCGCCCCATCCGGGTTGCCGTGCAGGGCACCGATTAGGGGAATGCCAATGCGGAATCCTCCATGGCCCGGCTCCTTTATCCCGAACTTCCCCTATGCACCAAATGGCGATATACTAGGCAATCACCCGCATCCAGGACCTCTTTCCCGACCGACCTGGATGCAGACATTTCGGATCTTGCCTGTCCCCCAGACTGCACCCTCTCCGCCATGCCGCATGATCGTGAAATCCATGCGTTGGCACAGGTGAGTGATAGAATGGTCAGGGCACAGAGTTCCGCGAAGTGCAACGGCATCAGACGACTCCAATGAACTATACTTCCAACCGCTGGCAAGTCGCCATACGCGTTTGCATTTCCGTAGTGCTTCTTGCGGTGTCCGTGCTTCTTTCCTCCAATTTTGTCAGTGCACAAACCGAATCCCCTCCTGTCCCCGAGCCCGGCACTACGTATGTGGTACAGCCCAACGACACCCTGGCCCGGATTGCCGCCTATGCCTATGACGATGGCTACCTGTACGAGGCGCTGTGCACGTACAACCAGCTGGAGGACTGCCACCAAATCGTACCCGGCACCGAAATTGTCATCCCTTTGCTGGAAGACCTGAATCTTCCGCCTACCCCGGTGCCCACACCAACCTCCACACCAACCCCGACCGAACCTGCTCCGGCCGAACCTGCCCAGGAAGCAGGGGAGGCTACCCCTACGCCAACCCCCGAACCCACGCCCGGGACCGAACTGCCAGATATTCCTCCCGAGTTGGTGGATGCCCTGTACCTGGTGCAGGAGGGCGACACGCTGGCAAGCATCGCAGCCGCCAACTACAACAACGATTCGCTGGCCGGACGCTTATGCGTGTTCAACGAAATTCCGGACTGCTCCGCGCTGGAACCCGGATCGCATATTTTCGTGCCGGAGATGGATACGCTGCTGTTTGGCGAGCCACAGGCCTACCTGCCTCCCGGCACCTACGGAGAAGCTACGGCCACCCCAATGCCGGAAGCCACGCCGACTCCCGCGGAGGCCGACACCGCCACGTCTGATACCGGCACTTCCGATGCCGAGGCAGGGGACGCTGCCGCGGATGTCACGGACTCTCCTGTCCCTACAGCCACCCCCTCTCCCACCGCCACCGACCCGGAACCAACACCGACGCTGCCGCCTCCCACTCCCCAGGTACCCGCCAATCTGAACCTGGCGGAGCACCTGGACCAGGATCCGCGTCTTGAAATCTATGCCTATGCCCTGACCCTGTCCACGCTCGGCGACTTGCTGACGCAGGCCGGCCCCTATACCCTGCTGGCCCCGAGTGACTCCGCCTGGGTGCGGGCCGAAACCAGCGTGATCCAGAACCTGCTTGTCTCGTCCGAGATCCTGACACAGGCGCTGCGCTCGCATATCATTGCCGGCGACCTGAGTTACGAAGAACTGGCCACGCGGGATTCGGTCACGTCCATCAGCGGGGTTGTATGGCCTATTACCACAGCCCCCAATGGGGATCTGCTGGTGGGCGGTGCGCGTATCAGCGGCTCGGTGTCGTCACCCACCAATGGCACCATCCATATCCTGAGTACACTGATTTATCCCTGAATGGCCTGGCAGGCAGCGGGCTCCCATGGGGCGGATGGCCTGACATTCACAGCCCCCTGTCCGTGGCCTGTGTTCCATCCATGACTCCCGGCAATATCAAGGCAATTCTGGGCCCCGATGGCCTGATGGCCCAGAAGTTTCCCCATTACGAGATACGGCAGCCCCAGATTGAGATGGCCCAGCGTGTGCAGGATGCCATTGCCGCCGGCACATCCGCCATCATTGAAGCGCCTACGGGCATAGGCAAATCCTTTGCCTACCTTGTCCCGGCCATCCTGAGCGGCAAGCAGGTGATTGTGTCCACGGGATACAAAACGCTGCAGAACCAGCTCGTTGCCAGCGACGTGCCAGCCCTGCAGGATCTGCTGGATCTCGACATCACGGTGGAAGTGGCCAAAGGCCGCAACAACTATATCTGTCATCACAAGTGGTTCAAGTACCAGCAGGAATTTGCCGGCATCGAGGAAGCGGACAGGCAGGCATTACCCGTCATGGACGAAATCCAGCTGAAACTGGCGGATAACTCCTTTCAGGGAGATATCGAATTCCTGACCCAGACCCTGCCCGCAGGCATCCGCTCCGAAGTCGTAAGCTTTCCCGATGACTGCCTCCAGCACCGATGCCGCTATGCCGGCACGGAATGCTATGTCAATGCCATGCGCGCCCGGGCCTTTGAGGCCCAGCTGATTATCACCAATCACCATTTGCTGCTGCACGCGCTCCTGATGTCCCGGGAAATGGGCGAGCCCATGTTCCTGCCGGAGGCCGACGTCTATGTCATTGACGAGGCCCACCATCTGGAGCAGGTCGCCACCAATGTCTTCTCCCTGGAAGTTACGAGCCAATCGCTGGGCGCACTCTTCGGACGGGACATGTTCCGGCGTATCTTTGATGTGGTGCTGACCCGCGAAGAAACCAACCGGATGCGGGATCGGCACCAAAGCATCGTAGCCGCCGTAAGCGAGACCGTCGACGAAGACCAGGTGTTGACTGGCGATCTGGATATGATGGTGGGCTGGGCGGCCGAAATGCGGGAGGCGGTCGACAGGATGGAAGCCCGCAAGGATGAGGCCCGCCGTCAGGTCACGAATCCCGAGGAGTTTGAGGCCGAATGTGACTTGGCCATCGTGGCCCTGCAGAAACAGGCCGATATCGTGCGCGATATGGCGCAAGAGGATGCGGCTTTCGTGCGGTATGTCGAGGATTCCGGCCGCCGGAACCGGAACGTGGTGCTGAAACGGGCGCCCCTGCTGCCGGAAGAGGAGTTGCGTGACCTGCTGTTTGACACCAAAGGCCGCGCCGTGATCTGTACCAGTGCTACCCTGACCGCCAATGGCTCGTTCGCGCACTTCAAACGCCAATGCGGCCTCACCACCCGGGAATTGCCTACCTACCGCCTGGACTACATTTTCAACTATGCGGCCAACGCCCTGCTGTACCAGCCGGCCATGCCAGACTATGACTGGCAGCAAACGGCCGCGTACTATGACGCCGTGGCCGAACAGATCCGTATGCTGCTGGAAGTGTCGCGCGGCCGTACGCTGTGCCTGTTTACCAGCTGGAACGGCCTGGACCGCGTGACATCCCTTCTCCAGTCCGGGGACCGCCAGGTGATCTGGCCCCTGCGCTCCCAGCGGGAGGGCCAGAAACGCGAATTGCTGCAATGGTTCCGGGACACACCCCACAGTGTGCTGTGCGCCACCCGTTCCTTCTGGGAAGGCATTGATATTCCGGGCGACAGCCTGGTGTCCGTGGTCCTGGACAAGCTGCCCTTCCCCAACCCGCGGGACCCCATCCACAGACATCGGCAGGCCTTGCTGCAGGACATGTATGGCGAGGGAGACCGGTGGTGGTCCTTCCGGGAATATGTCACGCCGCACATGTCGCTGGCACTCCAGCAGGGCTTCGGACGCCTGTTGCGTCGTGCCTCGGACCGTGGTGTGGTCACCGTCCTGGACACCCGACTCTGGACCAAACGCTATGGCCAGGACACCCGGCGGGAAGATCTTCCGCCGACCCAGTTCACCCGGCGCATTGGCGATGTCCATGCCTTTTTCCAGAAGGAGTTTCGGTATCGCGCCGATTATGGCTTGAACCTGTTCCCGGGCGACCGGCCATCGGTGGAGTTCACCGTCTTGCGGGACGGCAAGACCGCCCGTATGGAACTGGAAGCCCCGTCCAGGGCGGCCCCCGTGCCGCGCAGTGCCGGTTGTCTGGCCGAAGCCCTGGAGCACTTGCGGGCCCGCATTGAAGGCCGGGGCAGGCAGGCCGATCAGTTCCGCGTGGAAATTCGCTGTCCCTACACCCGGGACCAGCTGGTGGCCGCCAGTCCGGAATCCCCGGGGGCATCGCTCACCCGGGAACTGCAGGCATGGGCCCAGGTGTACTGGATCCATCTGGCAGAATCCGGCCCCCAGGCGGCGGGGGACAGAGAGTCGCAACCTTTTCCGTGACAGGCAACCCGACGGTACCCCCGTGACACCCACTGACGTCTCTGCCTTCTCCCTGGTGCCCCGCTGGGTCCAGGAGGCAGTCTTCTATCAGATATTCCCGGATCGCTTCTACCGCAGCCGCACCAGCCGCCAAACCTCCCCGTTGCCGTTCCAGGCCTGGGGCGCCAAGCCGGATCAGCTCGGCTTTCAGGGCGGGGACTTGCGCGGGATCCTCGAGAAACTGGATTATCTGGAGGATTTGGGCGTCACGGCCCTGTACCTGAATCCGATATTCGCCTCGGCCGCCAATCATCGCTACCACACCTATGACTATTTCCAGGTGGATCCGCTGCTGGGCGGCAATGAGGCTTTGCGGGAATTGCTGCAGGCTGTACATGGCCGTGGCATGCGCCTGATCCTGGACGGTGTCTTCAATCATGTGGGACGCGGTTTCTGGGCTTTCCATCATGTGCTGGAAAACCAGCAGCAATCCCCCTATACCGAATGGTTCCACATTCGCGGCTTTCCCCTGCGGCCCTACACCGAGGCCCACCGGAACGACTGCAATTACGAAGCGTGGTGGGGCCTGCCGGGATTGCCCAAGCTCAACCATCACAATGCCGCCGTGCGTGCCTATCTGCTGGACGTGGCCCGTTACTGGATTGAGTTTGGCATTGATGGCTGGCGCCTGGATGTACCCGAGGAAATCGAAGAACCCTCTTTCTGGCCGGCTTTTCGCCGGGTGGTGAAGCAGGCGAATCCCGAGGCCTATCTCGCGGGGGAAATCTGGGGTTCAGGCCAGGGCTGGCTGTCCGGGGATCGTTTTGACGGCATCACCAATTACGCCTTTGGCCGGGCGGCGCTGGGTTTCCTGGCCCATGATGCCCTGCCGCTCAACCCCATTTACATCTCCGGCCATGAAATCCGACGGCTGGACGCCAAGGCCTTCGCCGAGCAGGTGGAAACCATGGTGCGCCTCCACGAATGGCGTTATATTCTGAGCAACCTGAACTATCTGGACAGTCATGACATGCCCCGCATCATGCATCTGGCGCGGCACGACCTCACGGCCGTCAAACTGATGCAGGGATTTCAGATGACCATGCCGGGCGCGCCTGTCATCTATTACGGCACGGAAATCGGCCTGGACGGGGGTACTGATCCGGATTGCCGGCGCGCCTTTCCCTGGGATGACACCGCTTCCTGGCAGCATGAGTTGCGGGCGCACTGTCACTGGCTTCTGCACACCCGCAGAACACACCCCGTCCTGCGCCGGGGCCGCTATGCCCAACTGTTGGCGGCAGGACGGACCTTCGCCTTCAAACGCTTTCTGGGCCGGGAGCTGGCGTACATTGTGCTGAATGCCGACTCGGCTCCCGTCACCCTGACGCTGGAGGACCCTTACGGCGATCAGGAATCCTTTACCCTGGTAGATGCAGCCGACAGCTCCACCATACACAGCAGGCAGGGCCGCACCGAGGCCATCCAGGTGCCTCCCCGTTCCCTGCGCCTGTTGCTCCGGCAACCCGACTGAATCAGCCCCCGGTTCCCCCATCGGGAGGCGGGTTGCAGCCCACGAACCAGTACAGCAAAAACGGACCGTTCCCGAATGGGGCGGAAAAGGAATTTTTTCTTCTTGCTCCACAAATGAAGTGATATGCTTTTTTCAGGAGTTGCCACCCTG
>CAXXOQ010000191.1:0-12035 GCA_963664185.2 Caldilineaceae bacterium
CCTCCTTGGCGGTGCCTGCGCCTTTCACTGCG
The DNA here is from genome assembly GCA_963664185.2 of Caldilineaceae bacterium. GTDB lineage: Bacteria > Chloroflexota > Anaerolineae > Caldilineales > Caldilineaceae > Bin34. The sequence goes on from CAXXOQ010000191.1 coordinate 33, forward strand.
TTGCCCTGATGCAGTCAAGTTGTCCGGGCCAATCAAGAATCTGGTGATCGGCTGTCAACAGGATGTGGCCTTCCATGGCCGTGGCTACGATGAGGCGGTCGGCCGGGTCAGCATGAAACTGTGCAAGACTTGCAGCGCGGATTCCAATCTTGCCATCAACCGGGATCTCCTTCATGCCCTGTTCCAGTTGCTCTCTGCGCCAGGCGGCCAGGTCCTCCCGAACACGGATGCGGCCCTTGGCCTGGAGCATCGCGACTTCCCAGAACGTGATGGGCGGAGACACCCACGTGGTCGGACTGCCACGCTTGTGCGATCACAGACAGGGCGTAGGTTCCCAAACGCGAATTGCCTGAACGGAGCCATAACAATACGTGCGTGTCCAGCAGGATCATGGATGGTGCACCCGTTCCGGATTCGTGGCGGCTTCCCACCGCACATCTATCGGCGCGATGATGTCATCCAGGATCTCGAGTCGGCCTTTGTCAATGCCAAAGAGACTCTCCGGTTTCTTGCGATACGGTACAAGACGGGAGGACCGGTCTGCCATGCTTGGTAATGACAATCTCGCCCCCGTCCGCGGCAATCTCATCCATAAGCTTCAGACATTTCGCCTTGAATTCCGAAGCCTTTATGAATCTGGTGCGGTCTTCTGCGGTATGGTCCGTATACATCAGCCTCTCCTGCAGTTTGCTTGATATCTATTAAACCATGGTCATAACCATGGTCATAATAGTCGTGTAAAAACAGGATTGGACTGGGCAGCTCCCTGTTGGTGATAACTTGGGGAATTATATCCCTCTGATTGGGTAGCCGTGTCCCGCGATCCGGACGCAATGAGAATCAGGGGAGCAAGGTGTAGTCCCCCCTTGCTGTATCCTGTGCGTTTTCGGTACTTGCCCTGGGTCTGCGCCATGTCCGCCCGCTTCCTTGCCGTCGCGGTCAGTACGGGGTCCACCAGGGAAGCACAGGATCTGGACCTCATTGCAGACCTGTGCATGGCGGTGCCTCTCGATCCTGTGCAGCGCCGAATCGCTGGTGGGCATCCATTGACAGAGCCCAATCCAGACGGTGCCTGGGCTTTGGCCTGGTTGGCGGGCCGTGACGGCAGGCCTAACGGAAGTGCAGGCGGAGAAGCAAATCCTGAAACTGGATGTCCATGGAGGGGGCGTTCAGCGGAGTCTGCGTGTAGGGATTGTCGTAGTGGGGGAATCCTGCCAGGGACACCTCATCGCCGTTGCGGCGGAAGGGGCCTGTCATGTCAAACGCAAAGGTGTCCCCGCGCAGGGATTCGAAAGACACCTGCAGATCCGAAAAGGTACGGGGGAGATTGCGTACCCGATCCCGAAACGCCCGGAAATCCCCGTCCAGTTCCCGGCGTCCCATCTGTACGATCCATGCCGTCCGGGGACCGGCGGCACGCAATTCCCGGTAGGCGTTCTCGCCCTCCAGCATAATGCGCAGACCGGTGGAGGCCGTAAGCGCCAGGTAGCCATCGCCCGCCTGGGCAAAGGCCCAGCCTCCCTGCAGGTAATAGGTATCAAAGGCGTAGGTGGGGAAATAGGCGTGGGTGAAGCCCATCCAGTCGTCCGGCCCCAGATCGTAGAGGGCGATGAGGACATCCTTGTATTGGGCCACGCGGGGCAGGCGCACGTTGCCGTGCCAGGCATTGGGCCGGTGGGAGCTGTCCTCACTCAGGCAAGGAGGATGGGTCACGAACGCCACGGCGGCCGGACCGAACGTAGCCTGCCAAATGTGCTGTTGCTGTCCCGGCTGGCCCGGTGCGTAATCCTGGGCCGAGGCGAGCATGTAGTCCGGCGTCTTGTAGGTGACCTTGTTGACGCACCAGTCCCCGGTTTCCCGGTCCCACTGGGATTCCAGGGTGCCGGCGTGCTGTTCGCGGGCCCAGATTTCGGGGGCCGGATCCAGCGCGATGGCTTCAATCACGGGTGCCAGCCGGTAGTCGGACGCGCAGGCCAGGCTGACCGTTCCCAGCACCTTGTCATTGAAGATGCCCATGCCCCACAGCATGCGGGTCAGGCCCGACGTGGCCTCACGGAAAGAACCCTTGAGCATGGGGGCATAGCTGCGGCCGTGCGTGGAGCCGAATACGCCGCGGAACGAATTGACGGCCAGGCTGAAGAAAAGCTTGTCCAGCACCACCACCGCCATTTCGTAGACTTCATCATGCAGGGTGAGGTCGGCGATATGGGTCAGCGCCAGTACGTCTTCCTCGAAGTAGGTGTTGGAATCCCATTCGCGAAAGCCGCCCTGGGCCCGTTTGCGCAGCCAGGCCAGGGCCCGCTGTTCGCCCTGTGCCTGGTGCTGGGCGCCGGTCAGGCCACTGTTCGTGAACGTGGCGTCGGGATACAGTTGACCAGCCAGCAATTCGCAGCAGTGAAACAGGATCTGGTGGTTCTCGGTCCAGAAACACATGGCATCCTGGCCCGGCTCGTCCATCCAGTAGCGGAAAGAGAGAATGCAGGTTTCCAGCCGCGCCTTCAGATCGGGCGGAAAGGCTTCGTGCTCGCCGTAGCGGATCAGAGCCCCCAGCAATCCCACCAGATAAAAGTCACTGCAATCCGCACGGCTGTCGGCCATGTCCACGGTCGCATGGAATACCTCCCAGTCCACATCCTGCCAGTAGTGCAGTTCCATCTTCGCGATTTCAGGGAAGATGGATCCTTCCTGTTGCGCGGCATGCAGCAGGGCTTCCTGGCGTCGTTGCGCGTAGGTGCCGTAGCGTTCCCGGGAATATTCCGTGTTCCCGGTCAGGTAAACCGGAAAACGGCGTTCCACGCGGCGGCCATGGGTATAGAACTCCAGGGCTTCCGGCATGAGCCGGACCCCGTATTCCCCCACCGGAAACTGGTACGTGGTGCCCAGGCGGGTGGCTGCCAGCTTGCGGCCTTCGGTGCGCTGTTCCGAATAGATGCGGCCGTCCTGGCGTTCCAGCCGCATCGTGATGTTGGTTTCCAGGGGTTCGCCGTCCGGCCAATGGATCATGATGTCCGCTTGCCGGTCAAACACATCCTGGCGGAGAAAGGCCTTACGAAACACGTCGTCCAGCCGGGACCGTGTGTCTTCCCACTGGGGGGCAGTAGGCAACAGCCACTCCAGATCGGGACAGTCCTGTAGTTGCAGGGCCATGACCATGGGACAGGCCCGTGCGCCCACACAGGCAAAGCGTACCAGCAGATAGTGCCGTCCTGCGGTCAGGGAAAGCGCGAAGGAATCCGTCTGCGGCAATTGGGGGGCAAAATGCGTGCCCCGATGCACATGGACATCATCGAGCCAGACATCCGCCGGGCCGTTGGTGGTGAGGGCGGCCGGACCGGTCCAGTCCGCGCCGGTCTCCACCGCGGCATAGGCCCAGTACTCGACGTAATGCGGCGTATGGTAGAAGTCGGAACCATAGACAAAATGATCTTCCCGGCAGTGGACCACCGTCCATCGCAGCTTGGGCAGATCCGCAAACGGCGGCGTGAATTCCAGGGGCGGATCCTGCAGGCCGTGGTCCGGGTGCCAATGGGCTTGGGCCACAGCGGCCGCAAAATCGGTGGCGGGGAAATCGGTGGGCGCCACCGCCCGGGTCCGGGGTCCCGCTACCAGCCAGTCGTCAATGTAGCCCGCGTGATGCGGGCGGGTGTGACGGCTGTAAAGACGTGCTTGCGTCGGCGTGGGCAACAGGGCGGAAGCGCTACTCATACAGGACGCACCGCACTTTGTGACCCCCTTCCAGCGTGTGGAATTCCGGTGCGGCTACGTCACAGACTCCCTTGCGTGCTTCCTTGCAGCGGGGATGAAAGGGGCATCCCCGGGGAATGGAGTAGGGATCCGGGACCGTGCCGTGAATGGCTTCCAGACGGGTCGTGATGCCGTGCGCGGATTTGCGGCCCAGTTGGGGAATGGAATGGAGCAGGGCCTGGGTATAGGGATGCTTGGGGGCCGTGAAGATGGCATTCACATCCGCCATCTCCACCACTTCTCCCAGGTACATCACCACCACAAAGTCCACCATCTGGGCAATCACGCCCAGATCGTGCGTAATGAAAATGATGGCCATGCCGAATTCCTGCTGCAGCTCCTTCATCAGGGTCAGGATCTGCGCCTGGGTTGTCACGTCCAGGGCGGTGGTGGGTTCATCCGCGATCAGCAGGCTGGGCTGGCAGGAGAGCGCCATCGCAATCATCGCGCGCTGGCGCATGCCGCCCGACAGTTCATGCGGGTAGCGGGTCAACACCCGTTCCGGCTGGGGCAGGTTGACCCGCCGCAGCATTTCCAGGGTGATTTCCTCCGCTTCATCCCGGGAGCAGTCACGGTGCAACCGGATGGCTTCCATAATCTGGGACCCGATGGTGTGGACCGGACTGAGCGAGGTCATGGGTTCCTGGAACACCATGGAGATTTCGCCGCCGCGAATGGAACGGGCCAGGGTGCCCTTGGGGTCCAGCTGGGCCATGTCAATGGTTTCCTGGCTGACGCCGTTCCCGCCGGCCTGGCGATGGAAGAGGATTTCGCCCTCCACCACCCGCCCGGGCGACGGTACAATGGCCAGAATGGAGCGGGCTGTGACGGATTTGCCGCAGCCGGACTCGCCCACCAGGCCAATGGTCTGGCCGCGGGCCACCGTGAAATCCACGCCTTCCAGGGCATGCACCACGCCCTGGTCCATGAAGAAGTGGGTTTTCAGGTTGCGAATGTCCAGCAGCAGGTCCTGGGCGCGGGGGGCAGGGGCAGGGGAGGTGTCCATGGGCATTCCGGCTCAGGCATAGGGATCGGCGGCGTCCCGGATCCCGTCACCCAGGAAATTGAAGGCCAGCACGGAAAGCACCACGGCCGCCCCCGGCAGCAGCAGCCACGGGGCGAGGGCCACCGAGCGCAGGTTCTGGGCTTCCTGCAGCAGCACGCCCCAGCTGATGGCGGGCGCGCGCAGACCCAGGCCGATGAAACTCAGGCCGGTCTCGGACAGGATCATGCCCGGTACGGCCAGGGTCAGGGAGGCGATGATGTGACTCATGAAGGACGGCAGCATATGGCGCAGGATAATGCGCATCTCGCTGGAGCCGGAGAAGCGGGCCGCCATGACGAAATCCTCTTCCCGCAGACTCAGGAAGCGACCCCGCACGACACGGGCCAGACCGGTCCAGCCGACGAAGGCCAGCAGCACCGTGACCATGAAATAGCGCCGGATAATATCCATGTCAATGGGCAGGGACGCCGCCAGTGCCATAATGAGCGGAATTTCCGGAATGGAACGAATGAACTCGATCAGGCGCTGGATGGCGTTGTCCAGGGTGCCGCCGTAATAGCCGGAAATGCCGCCCAGGATAATGCCCAGCACCAGGCTGATCAGCACGCTGACCAGCCCAATGGTCAGCGAGACGCGGGCCCCATAGCAGATGCGGGAAAAGAGATCGCGGCCATCCCGGTCCGTGCCCAGCAGGTAAATGCCTTGGCCCTGGTAGACGCCCAGCGAGCGCTCCGTCAGTTCCGCCTCAATGCCGAAAAGGTGCCGGGTCGAAGGCCAGAGGCCCCAGAATTTGTATTCCGGACCCTGGACAAAGAACCGGATCGGATAGACGACGTCCTTGTCTTCCTCATAGATGCGCCGCAGGGTTTCGGGATCCCGGGTCTGGACGACGCCGTGGACAAAGGGCCCGCGGAAGCGGTTTTCATGCATCCACCGGATACGGGAAGGCGTCGCCAACTGGTAGTCCAGGTAATTCACTTCCGGCAGATAGGGGGCCACAAATTCACACAGGGCCGCCACAAAATAGAGGAGCAGGAATACGATGCCGGATATGACGGCCATGCGGTGCTTGACGAAGCGCCACCACATGAGCTGCAGGTAGGAAGCGACATACAGCCGCTCTTCCTCTACGGTTTCCGGATCCAGCAGGTCGGGTTCCGGCAGCGGATCGTGCGGGGAGGCAGATGGTTGTGACACGTGTTGGCTCGTGTTGCGAGGGGAAAGGCCCGAGTCCCGGCCTAGCCTTCCAGTCGAATGCGCGGATCCACGATCGCCAGCAGGATGTCGGAGATCAGGGTACCGATAATGGTCAGCGCACTCAGCAGCAGCAGAAAGGTGCCTGCCAGATACATGTCCTGGGAGGTCAGGGCCCGCAGGAGCATCGGCCCCGTGGTCTGCAGACTCAGGACCATGGCCACCAGGGTCGTGCCTGACACCAGCGAGGCCAGGGACCAGCCCACCGTACTGAAGAAGGGATTCATGGCCACGCGCACCGGATATTTCCAGATCAGGCGCACTTCCTTGACCCCTTTGGCCCGCGCCGTCTCCACATAGGGCTTGTTCAGTTCATCCAGCAGGTTGGCGCGCGTGATGCGGATATTGCCCGCGGTGCTGGAGATGGCCACAATGAACATGGGTACCCAGATGTGCTTGAGCAAGTCCACAAACTTGAGCCAGCTCCAGGGCGCCAGCATGTACTCGTCGGAAAAGAGGCCGCCCACGTTCATGTTCAGGTAGGAATGGGCCAGATACAGGACAATCAGCGCCAGCAGGAAGCCGGGCATGCCCAGGCCCACGAAACTGAAGGCCGTCATGACGTAATCCAGCACGGAATACTGGTGGGTGGCGGAAAAGACGCCAATGGGAATCGCAATGAACCAGCTGACCAGCAGGGCCGACATGGAAAGCACGACGGTCAGGCCCAGCCGCTCCCAAATCAGTTCCTTGACGGGTTTCTGCCATTCCATGGACTGGCCCCAGTCGCCTTTCTGCAGGATGCCCGACACCCATTTCCAGTACTGGACATAGACGGGCTGCCCCAGGCCATAGCGCTGACGCAGGGCATCCAGCTCGGCCTCGTCGACCAGATCCCCTTCCTGGCGCAACTGGGCGGCATACGAGGTCAGAAAATCGCCCGGCGGCAGCTGAATGATGGCAAAGGACAAAACCGAGATGGCAATCAGGGTCGGGATCATGAGGAGAACCCGCCGCAGAACGTAAAGTGCCATGAAAGTCAGGGGAAATAGAGGAGGGGAAGCGCAAGCGACAAAAAAACAGAACCGAAGGAAAAGCGTGCAGGGACGACCGCGAATCGTCCCTGCACGCTACCGTTACGATACTACACAAGTGTCCCGCCAGGGGATTAGGCCCCGTGGTCGGCCGGGTTGTCCCAGTAATAGGTTTCCGTATGCAGCAGATGCTCGTCACCCGTGGTGTCGTCCAGCGGGAACCCGGGCAGGTAGCCCATGAAGCCATTCTTGACGATTACCAGCTTGGGTGATTCACCCAGGAAGCCAATCATGGGCAGTTCTTCCGCCCAGATGGCCAGAATCTGCTGGAAGAGTTCGTTGCGCCGGGCATCAGACGGTTCCACCTGGATCTGGTCATGCAGTTCCCAGATATCCCAAATCCAGTGACCTTCGGGCGGTTCCTCCGAGTTGGGATCCGCATCGCCCTCACGGCGGTACAGGCCCCAGGCGACACCCCAGGGACGATCAAGCATGGTGCCCGTGAAGATCCACGGCGCCACGATGGGCAGTACCGTACGGTCGCCACCCCAGAAGGCTGCCTCGATCTCGTTGGCCTCAAAGTGTTCCGTGTACAGGGAGCGCTCGAAGTACTGGTACGTGGTAGTGACGCCCACTGCGGCGAAATACTTGACGATCTGCAGGACGGCATCTTCCCCCTGCGTGCCGGGCTGGGACGTACCTTCAATGATGAAGCTGATCGGTTCGTCGGTGCCGGGCCACAGGCGCTGGCCGTCCGCATTCTTGTCGGCGTAACCGGCATCGTCCAGCCACTGGTTGGCCTGATCCGGATCGTACTCAATGTAGGCACTGGCCTGTTCAACGTTGGCCTGGGGCGAACTGCTGAGCGGGCTGTACTGGCGCGGGGTCAGGAGGCCGTCAAAAACCAGTTCGTTCAGGGTGACACGGTCCACCGCCACCGACAGGGCCTTTCGGACATTGGTGTTCTGGAAGAACTCCCGCAGCCGCGGTTCCTTGGTGGTCTGATTCAACTGGATGGCCGTATGACCGGAGGCGTAGCCGAGGTAGACAGCATAGTCGCCCTTTTCCTCATTTTCCTTGAACAGGGTGAAACTGTCCAGGGAAACATGGCGGCCCTGGAAATCGATCTCGCCGTTGATGATGCGCAGTTCAAAGACGTCGGGGGTCTCAAACAGACGATGGTGGACCTGGTCAACATAGGGCAACTGTTGGCCATCGGCATCCACCATCGGGAAATACGGGTTGCGTTCCATGATGAACAGCTCATTGGAGAGTTCGTTCATGGCCCGCCAGGGACCCATGGACGGCAGCTCCGGGTTGAGGTACCACCACCGGCGATCTTCGTAGTACTCGTTCCAGGCATTGAAGCCGGCGGCCCCGGTGTCCGCCTGCAACTGTTCCTTGTCTTCAACCAATTCCATGTGGAACTGGCTCAGATAATGACCGGGCAGGTAGAGGCGGCGCGTCACGCGCAGGGTTTCGTAAATGAAGAGCGGTTTGGGTTCCTCGAAACTGTACTTGACCGTGTGGTCATCCACCGCTTCCAGGCCCATGACCTGATCGCCAGAGCGCCAGCGGGGATGCACAGCTGGATTGATGTCCGTATTCAGCAGGTCGTTGTCGTACCACCACTGGAACGCGGCGGCCGTGAAAGGTTCGCCATCCGACCACTTGGCACCGGCCCGCAGGTTGAAGGTCCATTCGGTGGCGTCATCGTTGAGCTCCCACGATTCGGCCAAACGGGGCTGGACATTGAGATCCTGGTCATACCAGCCCAGGCCGCGATCCTGCATCTTGGTGGGACCCCAGCGATCCGAAACGCCCTTGAAACCGCGACGTACGACGCCGCCGTAATTGCCGGCCGCACCCGCGGCATTGGGCAGGATCCCGGGATTGGAGGGCAACCTTTCGTCGACCGGAGGCAGATCCCCGGCGGCCACCATATCGGCCAGCATGGGGGCTTCCTGGTACTTGCCCACAGGCATGGCTTCTTCCGCGGCAGGTGCCTCCGCCGGCGCTTCTTCCGCCACCGCCTCTTCTTCCGGTTCACCTGCAGCCCCACAGGCTACCGCGACCGCGCCAGCGGAGGTGACCGCAGAGATACGAATAAATTCGCGCCGCGAAAAGGCATGCGCACGAGTCGGTTTCCTGGTCATGGAAAACTCCTGATCAATTTGGTTAAAACAAGATCCCGCAAGGGATGGTGAATGGATCGGACAGATCCTTGCAGGCGCAAGTATACAACACAGGACGGGCGGCAAGGAAAAGATAAGGGGCCGGTTGTTATGGGTATTGGGACATGAGAAATCCGCCGTCCAGGCGTGGAAAGCGGCTCACCCATTCCGGTAGAGAGCCGGATGCCGGTGCTGTCCGTGGTTTCCCGGTACTGTGCTACGGATGGGTACTTTCCTCTCCCCATCCCACGGGCGGTCATCTGACGCTGAAGCGACCACGTATGGTGGCACAATGCAACCACTTGCTGCCGCTGTTTCCCCATCCGTACTTCACTTCCCCGGGGCGAGTCATAGCGCCTGCCATCTGGCCCTCCGGCGGTCCCGTGGCTGGCACCGCGATCATGACATGGACAAGTCCAGCGTGTGCGGGGATGCTGATACCCCCCTCGTCGGAGATGCTATCGCTTTGGTACGGGAATGCAAGACCGGCACATACTACCAGCGCCGTGCAAGGCCAGCGGCAGATCCGGGACCGAAAGTATCTGCAGGCTGTGACCCAGGACTGCCGCCTGTATCTGGGCCTGTCCCTGCATACCATGGGCCGACAAGTGGATGTCTGGGTGTGCCCAGGATAGGCTCCGAACGGGGAACCGGTAGGGCAATCCCTGACCGGGAAGGATGCTCTTGGCCTGCGGCCCGGGAACGCCCGGTGGAACCGGCTTCCCATCCCCGCGGCATCTCGCCGTACGGCCAGGAGACGTCTTCGGTGTCGGTGAATTCAGGGTACCAGAACGGACTTTCTGTCCTGCTGGGCAACAGGAGATTCCCCTTCATGCAACAATTTCAAGGAAGAACCAAGCCCCACGAAACAGGTCACAATCCCGTCAGGTGTTGGGTGCCTCTCGTTGCCGTATGGGGAGGGGTGAAGAACATATGGGGCACACAGACCCCTACCTGCACTATTGTGAAAAACTTTCCGTTTTGCTGTCTCACAGAGGTTGGAGGCAGGGAACGCAAGCGCCGTGTCAGCCACAGGCATGCACAAGACCGCCGACAGGACGCTGCCCAAATCCGGTTGCAGTGAGGAAATGGGGCAAACTGCAATGGGGCCGGAAGTGAAGCCCCCAACCCCATTGCAGCAACCTAACTGTTAGGCCCCGTGGTCGGCCGGGTTGTCCCAATAGTAGGTTTCCGTATTGAGCAGATGCTCGTCGCCTGTCGTGTCGGACATCGGGAATCCCGGCAGATATCCTTCAAATCCGTTCTTCACGATCACCAGCGAAGGCGATTCGCCCAGGAAGCCAATCATGGGCAGTTCCCGGGCCCAGATATCCAGAATCTGGTGGAACATTTCCGTACGCTGGGCATCGTTGGGTTCCACCGCGATCTGGTCGTAAATGCTCCAGATGTCCCAGATCCAGTGGCCTTCGGGCGGTTCTTCGGCGTTGGGGTCGGCGTCGCCGCTGTTGCGCCATTTGCCCCAGGCGGCCCCCCAGGGTCGATCAATCATGGTGCCCAGGAAGGTCCAGGGGGCCACAACCGGCAAGACCGTGCGCCCACCACCCCAGAAGGCGGCCTCGATTTCGTTGGCGCCCCAGTGTTCTTCATAGAGGGAACGCTCGAAGCCCTGATACGTCGCGGTAATGCCTACCTCGGCATAGTACTTGATGATCTGCAGAATGGCGTCCTCACCCTGGGAACCCGGCTGGGCGGTGCCTTCCACCACGAAGCTGATGGGTTCATCCGTGCCGGGCCAGAGGCGTTGGCCATCCGCATTCTTGGCACTGAAACCGGCGTTGTCCAGCAGTTCGTTGGCCCTGTCCGGATCGTATTCAATATAGGCATAGGCCTGATCCGGATAGTACTGGGGCGAACTGCTGAGCGGACTGTACTGGCGCGGGGTCAGCAGGCCATCAAAGACCAGTTCGTTGAGGGTGACGCGATCCACGGCCACGGACAGGGCGATGCGCACATCCCGCATCTGGAAGAATTCGCGCAGCTGCAGGTTCTTGGTCGTCTGATTCAGCTGGATGGCGGTATGGGAACCGGCGAACGCCAGGAAGACCGCGTAGTCACCCTCATCCTCATTTTCCTTGTACAGCGTGAAACTGCTCAACTGCACGTGGCGGCCCTGAAAATCGATCTCGCCATTGATGATGCGCAGATCGAAGACGTCATTGGTTTCGAACAGGCGATGATGGACGGCGTCCACATAGGGCAGTTGCTGACCGTCCGCATCCACCAGGGCAAAGTACGGATTGCGCCCCATGACGAACAGTTCATTGGACAGTTCGTTGCTGGCGGTCCAGGGCCCCATGGAAGGCAGCTCGGGATTGAGATACCACCAGCGGCGGTCCGCGTAGTACTCGCTCCAGGAGTTGAAGCCGGCGGCCTCCGTGTCAGCCTGCAGCTTGTCCGGGTCCTCGGTCAGTTCCATATGGAACTGGCGCAGGTAGTGGCCCGGCAGATAGATGCGGCGCGTCACGCGCAAGGTGCTGTAGATGAAGAGCGGATTGGGTGCGGCGAAGGAGTACTTGACCGTATAGTCGTCCACCGCTTCCTGGTGCATGACCTCGCCTTCGGACTTGAAGGTACTGGACACGGAGGGCGTGATGTCGGTGTTCAGCAGGTCGTTCTCATACCACCACTGGAAATCCGCAGCGGTGAAGGGTTCGCCATCCGACCATTTGGCCCCTTCCCGGAGATGGAAAGTCCATTCGGAGGCATCCTCGTTGATTTCCCAGGATTCGGCGAGGCGCGGCTGGACGTTGAGATCCCGGTCATACCAGCCCAGGCCGTGATCCTGCAGCTTGGTGGGGCCCCAGCGATCCGATACCCCCTTGAACCCACG
>CAXXOQ010000192.1:0-8995 GCA_963664185.2 Caldilineaceae bacterium
TTGGTCTGCGGACTCCAAGGTGCTTGGCAATCCACAGAAGACATAGATTATGGCGTTACAACGATCCCGTGTAATGCCACACTTAAGGTTGCACGGAAGCAACAAGAGGGCGATTGGCGCTATAGTGTTGATGAAAACTCTTGGGTTAATGGGTCTACTATTGAAATCGCTTCGTTTCTTGCAGAAAGTGGTATCCAGACCTTGGCATTCATTCCTGCAAGTAAGCATTACCCTTTTTCCAATGCTGACAAAACACAAATTTCTGATAATTACTTGGATTCTTTGGCAGATCCTCCTTCCATTATCGAGACTTACAAAACACTTGCAGAATATGAATTTGGGGTTTCGTCTGTCGTTTTTAAGCTTCTTAAGAAGGGCATTTCAGTCCATACAGCCGGAATGATTGAAACAGAGAAATTTGCCACAGAGTTAGCCTTCAGAAGTCAAGCAAGCCGTTTGATGTATGCTACGGCAACGCTGGCACAGGGACTCAATTTGCCGGCTACAGCAGTTGTCATCGCTGGCACTCGGATCGGTTTCTCGACCGATGCCGACACGGACAACCTTGAGCAACGCAAGCGGTCACAATTGCTTAACGCCGCGGGAAGAGCTGGGCGCGCTGGATTTTCGAACCAAGGATTGGTAGTAGCAGTACCCGATAAACCTGTATATGTCGATTCTCACACAGGCATTGACACAATGCGACGTGATCTGAGTTATCTCCAGCTTCCAGACAATGCAGTCGATGTCGAAAGTTGTCTTGAATCATTTTTGGATCGAATTATTAGTGAAGGACAACTAACTGAGACTGCCAGCACAGTGGAACTTCAGACAAGCGCCACACTTGCGGGAGGTGATCAGGAGCAACCTGTACCCTCTGATGTCTTGAAAAAATCCTACGCTTCGTTTCGGCGCAATGAGTGCGGGCTACCAGATGTGAGTGAAGAGGCTGGCCGTTACTTGGTTCGGATGCGCGATGAGTTTGTTCAAGCGGGTGGCTTTCCCGAGTGGATACCCGTGGCAGCACAGAGAGCAGGTCTGGATTATTTTTTGACAGCCTCGCTGTATCGGGCATGGATACGTTTAAGGCCTCAAATCACAGACGAGGTTTTCAATTGGAGCGTATTTGCATGGACTGAAGAATTGCTCAGAGCCATTGCGAATATTTCGCCTTCGATTCTTCTTAAGCACTTTTCTGACAATATCCTCAGTCGCTTGTCGAAAGAGCTCAAGTGCCTAGTCCCAACTTATGGGGAGCAATACATAACAATTGGTGATTGGGAACCTGGCGATGAGTGGGTCCAGGCCTGGATCAATGCTATGGACTTGCTCAGACCGTGGATGAGAGGAAGACCTCTCTGCGAGATTGCAGCGAAACTGACTGGAAGTAGTGAGGATAAGATCGATATTCGCAGGAACCAAGGGAGCAAGCCCATTCCATTGACCCTAGCTCTGACCAACGACTCTTTTGCTGCACTCTCTTTGCTTGCTGGTGGGATGGTTGCAGTTGCGGAGCAGATGTTTGAAAGATTTTCACAACAGGGGATTCAAATATTTCAACAAGGTGTCCCTTTATCCTTGAGTACATTGCCATTGTGCATCAAGTACGGATGCGACTCCGCAAGATCCTTGGCTTGGTATCGATTTGGAGTACGCTTGAGACGTCCCGCCAGGTTGCTTTATGAAGTGTTTCCTCCTCCACAGTACAATGATGATGTGCAACTCCATGAGTGGGTGAGGGAACAACGTAAAGCTTGGCTCAGAGGTGACTATGATCAGTCTCAAGACCTAATAGGTGAGAACTCTGAGATTTTGAAGGCAATAGCTGATTTTCTTCAACACGAATCCCCGTCAACAGACGAATGATTCTTATACCAAAAAATGGAAATTAGGTGTGTCATGCCCAACTTATCTTCCCCATTATAACCCAATGCTGTCTACTTAGCCTGCCGGAGCCAGGATCAAGGGGACCCAGGCATGGCGCCGGGGATCCAGGGGACCGAACCGCCGAATAGGGTAGTTGCTCATCTTGCGCTTGACCCCGCGGGGCCGATGCAGACTCCGGCTGGAAACGACCCGCTCCTTCAGGATTTCCGGGCACAGATCCCGGATGCGGGCCACTCGGGAGCGCCGCCGGGGGCCGGGATTCTGCAGGCGGCGGCGGACCACCCGGATGGCATGCACGAAGGACAGGTCGTCCAGATCCTTCGCCGCGTCGTGGGCGGCCGCGGCCAGGAAGGCGCGCACGGCATGGTAGGCCAGCATGAGGCCCTCAACTTCCTGCCGCACCAGGTCGGGAGTCTTGCTGCGCAGGCGGGGCTGCGGTCCCCGCATGTGGGTCTTGCGCTCGTCGTAGGCGGTCTCGATCTCCCAGCGTTCGTGGTAGAGGGCGGCCTGTTCCGCGGCCGGGGCGTATTCGATCACGCGCACGGGTTGGCCTCCGTAGCGGCTGTGCAGGACCCGGTGCACGGGCAGGGCGGTGTCGCGCCGGGCGCGCCAGAGCCGGTGGGCATCCATGGCTACAGCCTGTTGCCAGAGGTCGGCCCACAGGTAGCCGCGGTCGGCCAGCTGCTGATGGCCCGGTCCCAGGTGCGCCTGCAGGGTCCGGGCCTGTGCCCTCTCCGACGCTCGGTACGGCCCCTGCGTCCAGACCAGGGGCACGCGCGTGCCCACCTCGATCAGCGCCGTCAGTCGCACCTGCGGAAACGCCGCCGTCGCCCGTGCCTGCACGCAGCGCTGCCGTAATTCGAGGAAAGGCTCCACCCCCAGACGCTTGCGCGCATGCGACAGGGCGGCCCGTCCCGCCAGCCGCAGGGGGCCTGCCCCCAGCCAGCGCAGCCCCTCCGCCAGGCAGCGCAACACCTCCCGCGTCAACACCGACCGGAACCGCCCCAGCGCCAGCACGAAGTACACCATCATCTCCGTTGACAGGGCCCGCCGCCGCTGGCTCGTGCGCCCGCAGGCGGCCAGGGACACCCGCACCGCCGGTCGCGAAAAGACGTGGCCCAGCACACCGATGCTCAGGTGGTCGGACAGCCGGGGACCGCCCGGCAGGGAGGTAGTGGTACGCGCCATGGGACAGGCTCCTGTGCCGTGCGGCAAGAGGAAGGATGAACCCCACCATGGCATACACTTTTCCTTCTAAATAAACAGCATTGGTGCTTGGCCGGTGGAGTTGGGGGCCACACGGGACCCGCGGCCGCGGGGACTTTGACGGAAGCGCGCTATGGCCAATTGCGACACTACCCGTCTGCCACCCTGCGGGCTGAACGGGCACACAGGCCGCAGGCGGATGGCTTTGTGCCTGTCAACCGTGAACTGCCTGCACCCAGGCCACATAGTCGGCAATCCCGGTATCCAAATCCCGGAAGTGCAAATGGGGCAGATCCGCCCGCAACCGGGACAGATCCAGCGGTGCCCGGGCATCGGCAGCGGCCAGGCGGATATCGGCTGCCGCGGGGTCCGCGGCTTGTTGCCATTGGAACCCGGGGACAGCGGCCTGGAGCGCCCGTAGCGCATCCGCCAGGGGATAGGCCACATCGGACGACAGATTGTAGATATCCCCGCGGGGCTGGGGATGCAGGACCATTTCCGCCATGGCCGCACAGGCATCTTCCACATAAATGTAGTCCCGCCGGATGTGGGCGCCATGGACGCGCAGAGGCTGTGTCGGGCATTCCCTGGCCCAGGCCAGCAATTGGGCCACCGCCGAAAGACGCGATCGGGAAAGACTGGGTTTTTCACGCGGGCCGTAGGCGGTGCCCAACCGCATGCTCAGGGCAGACAGGCCATACAGATCGCGGTATTGCCGACACAGGCGTTCACAGGCCTCCTTGCAGATGCCATACAGGTTGGCCGGCGGCAACGCGTCCGCCTCCCGGGCCCGGCCCTGGTCGGGCGGGAACCCGCGGTACAGCACGGTGGAACTGACAAAGAGAAACCGCCGCACTTGCCCCAGACGGGCAGCCTCCAGCGCATTGACCGTTCCGCCCAGATTGACATCTACGATCCGGGTCGGATCCTGTTGCTCCACCTCCGGCGTGGGGGTCACCGCAGCGGCGTGAATGATCCGGGTCACCGCGCGGGACTGGACCAGCTCAATCAGCGCCTGCCTCTGCGTGACATCGCACAACACCCATTCCACGGGAGCCGCCGGGGCCAGTTCCGCCTCAGCATCAGGGGGGCGGCGGCTGGTAGCCAGTACGGGTATGCCCTTCTTCCCCAGCTGATGCACCAGATTGATGCCCACGAAACCATTGGCGCCCGTCACCAGTACAGTTTCGTCGGTACCGTCCTGTGCCCGTTCTGCCATGGTCACGCTCTAGGCCAGTCCTTCTTCCCGCAACTGCTGCTTGTGTTCCACATAGCTCGCGACCGGCGGGGACTCGCGACTGGAACTGAAGTGCGCATGCCGTACCAGCTCCACGTCCCGGGTGTCTGCCACCAGGCGGGCCAGTTCGGCAATGGCATCGGGATGATCATCGACACGCAAATCCAGATAGGGGGACTCTTCCCGGTCCACCACGTAGACCGCGGCGGACTGTTGGCCCCGCTTGTCTCCGCCGGCGGCATGACCGGTCTGCAGGGCCCCTACCAGGCGCTCCGGCAAATCCAGCTCGGTATGCGCTTCGAAGAATGTTGTCATGGATTGGGCGGTTTCGGGTCCCACCAGCATATTGCCGGCCCCCACGCAATGGCTTGCCACAAAGTGGCCACTCCAGTGGACCGTTTCCTGGCCGGTAAATCCCGCCACGTTGCCCCGGGCATCGACCAGTCCCACCTGCCGCCACTCCTTGCCGGGATCGCGATCCAGGACCATCTGCAGCGCGGCGGGACCGTCCAGGTCCGGATCCTCCGCCAGCAGGCGCAGCACGTCGTAGCCGATGTAGGGCTGGGCATAGGCCTGCACCGCCAACGCGGCCAGGCCGCCGCGGACATAGGGTACGCGCGCCCCTACCGCCCAATACTTGGTGGCTACCGCCACCCCCATCTTGCCGTCTTCCCCAAATCCCGTAATGGAAAATGTCATGGTGCAGTGTCTCCCGGCCCTCCGGCCCACTCGTCGCTCATTCCCGCAAGCGCGGATCCAGCACATCCCGCAGCCAGTCGCCCCACAGGATGAATCCCAGTACCGTTATGGTGATCGCCAGGCCCGGGAACGTGGCCAGCCACCAGGAGGTGGCCAGATGATCCCGGCCATCGGCCAGCATGATGCCCCAGGTGATGGTCGGCGGCTGCACGCCCAGGCCCAGGAAGCTCAGGGAGGCTTCGGCGATGATGACGGTGGACATCTGCAGGGCCCCCAGCACAATGATGGACGCCGTCACATTGGGCAGAATGTAGCGCAGCATGATCAGCCAGGACCGCTGGCCGATGGCATGGGCGGCCTCCACGTAGTCCCGTTCCTTGACCGCCAGCACTTCCCCGCGCACCACCCGGGTGAAAATCACCCAGTTGGCCAGGCCCAGCACAATGATGAGGCGCAGGATATTGTTGCCGCCCTTGACCCCCAGGACCCCGATCACGGCCAGGGCCAGGATGATGAAGGGAATCGCCAGGAATGTATCCAGGAACCGGGACACAATCATGTCCCACCAGCCGCCCAGGTAGCCGCTGGTCAGACCCAGAAATACGCCGGTGAGCATGGCCAGGGCGACCCCGGCCAGTCCCACCAGGAGCGAAATCCGGGTCCCCAGAATGATGCGGCTCAGGACATCCCGGCCCAGCTGATCGGTGCCCAGCAGATAGTCCGTGCCGCCCTCTTCCGCCCAGATGGGCGGGGCCAGCCGATTCTTGAGATCAATTTGCTCCGGGTCGTGCGGCGTGATGAACGACGCCAGCAGGGCGATCACCACGACGCACACCACGGTCACCGCCCCCAGAAACCCGGTGGGACTCTTGCGCAGGCGCCACCACCAGCGATGGCGGGGGCGGCGCGGGGGCACGGCACTGTCTTCTGCCGGATGGGCGGGACCGGGTTCAAGGCGGGAGGCGGTCATGAGCTGTAGCGAATCCGCGGATCCAGGATCGTATACAGGAAATCGACCAGGAGATTCGTGGCCATGACCACCAGGGCGAAGACACAAACCCCGGCCATCACCACCGACAGGTCCCGCACCTTCACCGAATTCAGGAGGAGGCGGCCCATGCCGGGCCAGGCAAACACCTCTTCCACAATCACGGATCCGCCCAGCAGCCAGGCCATTTGCAGGCCAAACACCGTAATGAACGGGATCAGGGCATTGCGCAGGCCGTGCAGCATGAGGACGGCCCAGCGATGCAAACCCTTGGCCCGGGCCGTGGTCATGTACTCCTGCCGGATCACTTCCAGCATGCTGGAACGCAGGATGCGGGCCAGCGACGTGGCGACACTGGTGCCCAGGGTGAGCGCCGGCAGCACAATGGAGGTGGTTTCCAGGCGCCCCGACACGGGCAGCCATTCCAGATACACGGCAAAGAGCAGGATCAGCATGATCCCAATCCAGAAGTTGGGCATGGCCCGGCCCAGGGTCGAGCCCGAAGTGACGGCCAGATCCAGGGGAGAATTCTGGTAGATGGCGGACAGCAGGCCAGCCGGGATGGCGATGACCAGGGCCACCAGGATGGAGGCAAACGCCAGTTCCATGGTGGCGGGCAGCTTTTCCACCACCAGCGGCAGGGCGGCGGTCCGGAAGCGGAACGATTCGCCAAAATCGCCGCGCAGCATCATGCGCAGCTGTTTGATGTATTGTTCGTGCAACGGACGGTCAAAACCATAGGCCGCGCGAATCTCGGCAATCTCCTCAGGGGAAGCCTCGGGATGGGCCAGATGCATCACCGGATCCCCTCCCAGGCGCATCAGGACGAACAGCACCACGGTCAGGAGAAACAGGGAAGGCACCATTTGCAGGAGGCGGGACAGCAGGTAGGTAGTCATGATCCGGATGGATGCAGGCGGTAACGTCAGGCGACCCGATAGCGCTCCACTTTGTTCATATCCAGGTCAACGCCCAGACCGGGTTTTTCCGGTACGCGCAGGAGCAAGCCTTCGGGCTCAAACGGTTCCGTCAGGATCGTATCCTGCAAGTCCGTGAACGGGGAAGGCCAGCGTGCACAGGGCAGGGCCGCGGCCAGATGGGCTGCGGCCACGGCAATCACATCGTAATAGATGGCAATGGACAGATCCAGGCCCGCGGCGTCAAAAATGGACGCCATCTTCCATACGTTCAGGATGCCGCCGTGCTTCGTGATTTTCATCAGGGCCACACTGGCCACTTTCTGGCGCACCACCTCCAGGGCATCAGCGGGCGGATAGATGGCTTCATCCGCCATCAGGGGCGTGTACAGGCGGCGCGCCAGCACGGCCATGTCGGCCCAGCGGGCCACCGGCTGCTCGATGATGCCCAGGGCCCCGCAGGCTTCCATCTGGGCCAGGGCGGGCTGGGCCTGATCCAGGGTATAACCCGCGTTGCCATCCACCTGGATGACCGCCTTGCCCTCCACCGCCCGGGCCACCGCCCGGTAGCGTTGTACATCGTCGGCCGGATCCAGCCCAATCTTCATCTTCAGTACGGGAAAGGGGGTCTGCGCCAGCGTGGCCGTAGCATCGGCCGCCATGGCCTCCGGGGTCCCATGATGGACAAATCCCATCAGATCCACACCTTCCCGCACCTTGCCGCCCAACAGCTGGTACACCGGGACGCCCAGCGCCTTGCCCTTGAGATCCCAGAGGGCAAATTCCACACCGGCATGCGAGGACCAGTGATCCGGCAGGGCCTTGTGCATTTTGTCGGCCAGGCGCTCAATGTCCAGCGGATTCTCACCCACCACCGCAGGGGCCAGGTGCGTCAGGATATTGGCGTGAATCCCCTCCGCGGTTTCGCCGTAGGACCGGGGCGCGACCGCCGTTTGCCCGATGCCTGTCAGGCCTGCGTCCGTGTGCAGGCGCACCACCACCGTCGTGGCCCCGGTGGCCCCCTCCCCCGTGGCCGCCGAATAGGAAGTGACAAGGGTATCGGTACGTGGCAGCGAAACCACCACTGCCTCAAGATCCGTGATTTTCATGAACCGTTCCTGTAGCTTGCTGCCTATGCTGTCCGCTCCCCCCTACAGGTCCTGCCGGGCCGCCGCGCGGACGAGCCGCAACCGGGGATCCAGGATGCTGCGCAGACCATCGCCCAGCAGATTGAAAGCCAGGACGACCGTCAGGATCGCCAGGCTGGGAAACGTGGAAATCCACCAGGCCTTGCGGAAAAAGTCCCGGCCCTTCGCCGCCATCAGGCCCCATTCCGGGGTGGGAGGCTGGGCTCCCATGCCGAGAAAGCTGAGAGCTGATCCATAAATGATAGCCTGTCCTATCTGCAAGGTCGAAAGTACGATCAGGGGCGCCACAATGTTCGGCAGAAAATGCCGCAGGACAATGCGGGCCGCCCCGCTGCCCACGACGTGGGCGGCCTCCACATAGGTGAGCTCGCGGATGGTCAGGCACAGGCTGCGGACCAGTCGGGCGTATTGCGGCACGATGGCAATGCCGACCGCAATCATGACGTTCTGAATGCTGGTGCCCAGGGCCGCGATGACGACCAGGGCCAGCAGAATCCCGGGAAAGGCCAGCAGGGCGTCCATGATGCGCATGAGGATGGCATCCGTCCACCCGCCATAGAAGCCGGCCAGCAGGCCCAATGTTGACCCGGCCACGAGACCGATGGAGACACTGATGAAACCGAGGGCCAGGGAAATACGGGCCCCCGACAGCACCCGGCTCAAGACGTCGCGTCCCACCTCGTCGGTGCCAAACCAGTACAGCCCGGACGGGGGCTTGCCGGGCCGGCGAATCCTCCGCCCGGGCCGGGGGCAGCGCCTGCGCCAGCGGATCATAGGGCGCAATCCACTGAGCCACCAGGGCCATGCCCACCCACAGCAACAGCATCCCCAGGCCCAGCATGCCGTGGGGATGCTGCAGGAATAACCTGCAGGTTCCGTTTGAGCATCACCTGAGACTGCAAGAGACTTGCTC
>CAXXOQ010000193.1:0-26679 GCA_963664185.2 Caldilineaceae bacterium
ACGGCATCCGCCCCCAGTTGGCGGGCAATTTCCTGACGGCTCGCTATCGGTTCCACCGCAATCACGGGCCGGGCGCCGGCCGCCTGTACCGCCTGCAACACACAGAGGCCTATCGCCCCCATGCCAAACACGGCCACGGCATCTCCCAGACGCACATGACCATCCCGCACGGCACCTACAGCGAAGTCAGCCGGATCCAGGCAGCCGGCCGCCTGCCACGGTACGCCATCGGGCAGGGACCGCACCTGGGATTCGGGCCAGACATGCTCCTCCCGGAAGGGACCATAGGCAAACACGGTGTCACCTTCAGCAAACCGGCTTACCGCCTTGCCGACCTCCGTTACGGTGCCGACCGATGTGTTGCCTACGGGAATGGGAAAATTCACGTCTCCCTCGCGCGGTCGAAACAGCCTGTATTCGGGATCATAGGAGCCACGTGCCAAACCATAGCCCTTGAAGAAAGACATCTCCGTACCATGTTTGGCGACCGCGAAAGTCGACGCCACCCGTATCTCGTTCTCATCGAGCGCAACGCGCGCGTATTCGCGCATTTCCACGGTGCCAATTCCTGTCGCTACCAGTTCTCTGGGCATTTCACACCTGACCTGACATGTTATGGGGGAGAATCAAATAGGCCATCGGGTTTCAGGGCCAGTCAGTTGCCTGGCCAACTGTAGTGCCTCAGGCGCTCTTCATCAATGTCCACTCCCAGACCGGGACTATCGGGCAACGGAAACACGCCCTGCTCCGGTTCCGGGTAATTCGCGGCAATCCTGCCTTTGGTGTGATGGGCGGCATGGGAATGCTCCATCATGGTAAAGTGGGGGAGGCAAGCCGCATAGTGAATCGTTGCGGCCACCGCCAGAATGCCGCCGCCGCCAACATGGGGCGAAATCTCCAGGCTTTCCGCATCGCACAGGGCGGCAATCCGCTTGCCCTCGGCAAGTCCCGTGCGGGCCACGTCGGGCATGGCTACGTCACAGGCCCGTTGCCCAATAAAGGGTTTCCAATCCCAGACTGTACGCAGCCATTCCCCCGTCGCCACCCGGGTTGGGATGCGGGCGCGTATCTCTGCGTGTCCGCGCCAGTCTTCGGCCAGACAAGGGGCCTCCAGCCAGTACAGCTCGGTGTCTGCCAGTCTTTCGCTCAGGCGTATGGCCCCCTGCACGTCGCGGGTGCCATGCAAATCCAGCATCAGCCTGGCTTGCGGACCCGCAGCCTGGCGGGCAGCCTCCATCACCGAGACGATAGCATCATCGCCTTGCGTGGCATGGACCTTGAAGGCGGTATAGCCCCAGTCCTCTTTCAGGGACCGCACCTGCTTTTCCACTGTGGCCGCATCCTGGCCACTGACTCCCACATAGACGGGCACAGGCTGGGTAAAACCGCCGCGCAGCAACTTCCATACCGGCAACTGCAATGCCTTGCCCAGGAGGTCATGGACGGCAATGTCGATTCCCGCCAGGGCATCCACAAAAAAGCCCGTAACGTGACCCCGTTCCCGCATGGCACTATAAAGACGATACCAGACCGCCTCCCATTCATGGGGCGAAGTGCCCTGCAACATGGGTCGGCAGACATCCTGGACGATGGCCTCCGTCACCCGGGCCCCTACAGGAGATTGTCCTTCCCCCCAGCCCACCAGGCCGTCATCGGATTCGATACGGACGATGCAGGTCTCATGATGCCGGGAATAGATCGAGCGCCGCGAATTGCCCGGCAGGCGGTAATCCTCAGCCAGAACGCTGACAAAGCGCAGGGGACTCGACGTTGACCGAATGCGAATGGCATAGGCCTGTACGTCTCGAATCAGCATAATGGTGAGCCTGGTTTACAGGTATGCAGGCATGGTATCTGTCGGAGGTCCCTCCCGGTGCCAGCTGCCACCCACGTCAGGGAAACGGCTGTAACCCGAGATGCAGGCACAGGCGGTAGCCAGCGCGCACTGAGGGTCTATTGGGGATCGACGCGGATCCATTGTACCTGATGCCACTGGTTGCGTTTGACGAAATAAACGCGTGTTTCCCCCGTGTCAAGATTCTGGGCTTGCTGGCCCACAAAGCGGGACTGATTGTATTCCATTTCGAATTCGCCGCTATTGGGCACAAATCCGTCCTCAATGATCTTGCGCTGAATGGTGGCGTCGGGATTGAAATAGATCAACTGGTTGATCCGGGCCAGGTCCGTGAGCCGATTTTGGAATTCCCCGCTCACGGGTGACGATTGCGGCGGCGGCGCGAGCTGCATGGGCGCCGCGCTGTTGAATTCGTCGATAGGCAGTTCCACCCAAATCACAAAGGAGGAGATACCCAGCATACGGGGCAGGCCCAAGCCTTCCACGCTTTCCGCAAAACCCATGGGCTTGATGCACCAGGGCCCCATTTCCAGCTGGGGATCATACATGGCGGCACTGGTCAATTCCAGGTGTCCCCAACCACTGTTGGGCTCAACTTCCACATCCAGGAACAAATCGAAATCCCGGTCAAAGATGCGCTCAAACTGATCATCCCACGCCATAATCGTCTTGTTGCGGATGGGCAATCCCTGAGGGGTTTCCACACGGGTGAAAATGTGCGGATACTGGCTGACGTCTTCGGCGGCAAAGGCCGCTTCCCAATCCTGCAGATACTGCTCCCGGGCCCACCGTTCCGCACTTCCCACCAGCTGATCGGCATCGTCCCACGAGCCGTCACGGATCGTAAAGATATCCTTGATCAGGTAAAACCGCTGTACTTCCTCGCCGGTGGGACTAAGCCGCAGTCGCTCATCCAGCGGTTTGATCTCATACCTCAGTTCATGGATCCATTGACCAAAACGGCGGGCAATCATGGTGCAACTCCAAGGCAACAACGCAGGTGAAGACTGGAATCCCCTTGCAACGAGAATGGAAATCCCATACGAGTCAATTCCCCCAATTGTACTCTGTCGCAAGCTTCTGCAGGAATTGCGGATGTTCCGTACCGCTGGCAGGAGCCTGCACGCTACGCAACAGGATACCGCATTACCGGACAGGGCTTCCCGGATGGCAGGCGATAGAGGCACCGGACGGGAAGCCACACCGGCCATCAGAGGTATTCCGCCAATTTGCGGGCGTGGTACGTCACAATCTGATCGGCACCGGCCCGCTTCATGCCCAGCAACAGTTCCAGACCCGCCTGTACTTCGCATAGCCATCCCTTTTGGGCGGCGGCCATGAGCATGGCGTATTCTCCGCTTACGCTGTAGGCCGCCAGGGGCACATGGGGAAAGTGATGACGCGCCTCACGCACGATATCCAGGTAGGCAAGAGCCGGTTTCACCATGATCATGTCAGCGCCCTGGGCGAGATCCAGGGCGATTTCCCGCATGGCCTCCCGCCGGTTGGCCGGATCCATCTGGTAGGACTTGCGATCCCCGAACTGGGGCGCGCCTTCGGCGGCCTCCCGAAATGGCCCATAGAAGGAGGAAGCATACTTCACGGCGTAGGAAAGGATGGCGACATCCGGATAGCTGTCCGCATCCAGGGCCGTCCGCATGAACTGGACCATGTAGTCCATCATCCCGCTGGGCGCCACTATGTCTGCACCAGCCGCCGCGTGGCTGAGCGCCACCTGCTGCAGGATCACCAGGGTTTCATCGTTCTGCACGTTGCCCTGGGCATCCACCAGGCCACAATGTCCATCTTTGGTGTACTGGCACAGGCAGACGTCGGTGATCACCACCATTTCGGGCACCGCCTCCTTGATGGCCCGGATGCCCTGCTGCACAATCCCGTCCGCCGCAAAATTCTCGCTGCCCAGGGCATCCTTCCGGGCGGGCAGCCCAAACAGCAGGACACTCCTGATACCGCGGGCGTAGAGTTCCCGGGCTTCACCGGGCAAGAGATCCACGGACCACCGATATTGATCCGGCAGCGAGGCAATGGCCTGGCGCGATTGCGTACCATGGTGCAGGAAGAGCGGGTACGTGAGATTGGCAGGCTCAAGACGGGTCTCACGTACCATGGCACGTATGGATTCTGTGCGGCGCAGGCGCCGCGGACGATCAGAAAGGCGGGATGGAGATGTCATGAGCATTCAGGCAAGTGTACAGGAAGACGGGAAGAGGTAAACCAGCGGGCCAAATCCACAAGGAGGTTTTCTGCCGACGGCTGGACACAGATCACCTGGGCCGGGAAGCCGTGCCGGAGGCTGGCCTGGGCCGTGGATGTCCCAATGCAGGCAATGCAGGCCTGGGCCAGCCAGTCCCGCAGGTGCGGCAGCTGTCCCGCCGCATCGACAAAACAGTCGACTGACGACGGGCTGGTGAAAGTCACAGCATCAAAGGGTTCCATCAACTGGCCGAGGATTTGGGTCAGGTTCTCCGCGCAATTCACGGCATACACCACATGACTGTCAACATGAGCATGGCAGCGCGCCAACGCGGCCACACGGGGTCCAGGGCCGCGGCAGGACCGGAGGATGACCACCCTTTCGTGGCCCTGGAGGCCCATCTGTGTCACCAAAGCCGCATTATGGCGGAAATCACAGACAACCGCAGGTTCGATCCCATACCGGTTGACCAGCAGGCGACGGGAGGTTTCTCCCATCACCACGGTCCTGGGCCAGGCGGTGGCAGGCAGCACAGGCGTGGCCACCTCACAGCATACTTCAATGGCCAGGGGACTGGGCAACACCAGCCAGTCACAGGCCTGCACAGCGACCAACGCCCGGGCCAGCTGCCGCGGTGTACCCGGTGTCGCCGCTATCACAGGAGTCCAGATGGGAATGGCCCCCCACTGGCGCAGCCGCGTCACCATGGCCTGGCCTCTGGCCCGGGATCGCGTGACGAGGATCCGCTTGCCCGCGATCCCGGATCGTCCTATGTCAGCCATGACTGGCACCCCTGGGCGATCATGAAATCGGCCAGCTGTTTGCTCACGGCATGGGGATCCGTGCCCTGGACACTGCCCCGTATCGAGTCCCGGCCGTCCGGTGACCAGATTAGGCCGTGCAATTCTATCTGTTCGCCCACCATCCGCGCATAGGCTGCCGTCGGCAGGGCACACCCGCCCCCCAAGTGGTGTAACAGCCCCCGCTCGGCGGCCGTGGCCACCTGCGTGGGCGGATGATGCAGGACCCGCAGCAGTTCGTGGATGGCCCTGTCGCCCGCCAAACACTGCAAGGCGACCGCCCCCTGGGCGGGAGCGGTCAGGAATTCACGGATGTCAAACCTGTGCACAATGCGGTACGCCAGCCCCAAACGGTACAGGCCACAGGTGGCGACAATGACGCCGTCGCAGGTACCTCTATCCACCTGGGCGATGCGCGTATCCACGTTGCCGCGAATGGGTTCTACCCGCCACCCGCTGTCCAGGGAACGCACCATCCGTGCGCGTCGTGGACTTGACGTGCCTATACGGGTACCAGGAGGCAAATGGGTTATGGCGATGCTGTCCTTTGTGACCAGGGCATCTCCCGGGTCATCCCGCGGCAGTACGGCCCCCAGGGCCAGTTCCGGCGACATCTGAATGGGCAAATCCTTGTAGGCATGAACGGCCACCTGCACCTGTCGCTCATGCAACGCCCGTGCCAGGGAGGAAGTGAAGATACCCGGCCGGCGAAAATCCTGCAATGCCCGTGCGGGTTGGGCATCCCCCCGTGTCGAGACCGTTACCACTTCAAAGTGCAGATCCGGGTGATGCGCCTGCAGCAGATTCTGCACGCGGGTGGCCTGGTTCAGGGCCATGCGGGAGGCACGGGTACCGATTCGTATCCGGTGCGATGTCAATGCCATATCTCGCCACCCTGGCTTGTTCTGTCCCCTGTCCATGGACTGCTATCTTGCGTACCTCAGCCCGGTTCCCCTGGCAGGCACACCCTGATCCTAATCCAGCATGGTATATCCTTGCACCCCTTAGACAAGATTCGTACAATAGGTGGCAAGCATGGATAATGGCAATATCCATTCCCGAGGATTTTCAGGATACGCAACCAAGTGCCGACATCTCCAAAGGAGTAATGTTTGTGTCCAGTGCAATTGCCCCTCCCGCAACCACCGACCGCAAGAGCGTCAAGCAGGTGGCAGACGAATTGAATTGCAGTCCGGATACCATCCGGCGTTATGCCAATGAGTTCTCGCTGTATCTCTCCGCGGAAGCCAGTCCGGAACGAGGGGCGACGCGGTCATTCGATCAACGTGACATTGAGTTGCTGACCACGGCCCGCAAGCAGATGAGTTCCGGCAAGAATTTCAATCAGGTGCGGGCGGACCTGTCCATGATGGAATTCAGTGACAAGGTTACGACACCGTCCGATACGGTTACAGAGCCTGAGGTCCATACGAATCCCGAAATTCAGGGCGTAACCACCGCCATGCTGACTCTGGTGGATACGGTGGCGGCGACACAGGCCCAGTTGGCTACCATTCCAGAAATCAACAATCGTCTGGGCATGATCACAGAAGCCTTGCAGACCCAGGCGGATCTGCAACAGCAGGTA
This sequence comes from Caldilineaceae bacterium, assembly GCA_963664185.2. Lineage (GTDB taxonomy): Bacteria > Chloroflexota > Anaerolineae > Caldilineales > Caldilineaceae > Bin34. Next base: position 6,459 of record CAXXOQ010000193.1, read on the forward strand.
GAAACCATGTCCCAGGACATCAATGACTTGACGCTCAAGAATGTGCAGCTGGTGGCAGACCTGGATTCCGTGCGGGCACAGGGCCGCATGTATTTCATCTGGTTCCTGGCAGGAAGTGTACTGGCCACGGGCATTCTGGTAGTGGTCATGCTCCTTTTGCGGCAGGGCATCATCTGACATAGGCGCAGCCATCGCGCCGGGATGGTCACGCGCCCAATGTCCACCAGCGGACGGAAAGCGGGAGGGACTGTTCCCCGACCGCGGCATGGCCCTGGCACCGCCAGCGTCCCCCTTTGGTGACTCCCTGGCGGCAGGGGGCCACCACACACCCAGGGTCTGGGTTCTATTTCGGGCAGCCAATCCCGACGTGTCCTGAAGCATTTGCCGTCTTGGGCAAGCACAGGTTCCGTCCACGGTCTGCAACCGATTTGGGCTAACCATAGGTTGCCGGCGGTGTCTGTCGGCGCAATCCGGCGTGCCCTGGGCCCGGGTCCAGCTCTTGGTCGGGCGGTGTTCCGGTCTCCCATCCGTGTAACGGCCAGCCGCTGACTTTGGGGCCAGCGGTCGCTACCACAGGGTATATCCCCCATCAATCACCAGGTCGTGTCCAGTTACATAGGATGAGGCAGCGGAAGCCAGGTAGATCAGTCCTCCCTGCAGGTCCTGGGGAAGTCCCACGCGTTGCATGGGCGTATTGCCAAGCCAGAGCTGCCCTTCTTCATCATCGAGCCGTCTGGCGGTCATGGGGCTCAGGGTATGGCCGGGACTGAGGCAGTTGACTCTCACGCCTCGGGCGGCCCACTCGGCGGCACAGGTACGGGTCATCTGCACAACTCCTGCCTTGGCCGCATTGTACGCTACATGCCTTTGCGGACGATTGACAATTTGGCCAGACATGGATGCGGTATTCACGATACTTCCAGTCCCCCTGGGCAACATGACCCGGGCTTCCGCCTGGCAGCAGAGAAAGACGCCCTTCAAATCCACATCCAGGGTGACATCCCAGCCTTCTTCCGTCATGTCCTCGGCCGGTGCCCGGACAGCGACTCCCGCATTGTTGACTCCGATGTCCAGGTGTCCCCATTGGACTACAACATGGTCCACCATGGACTGTACCTGATCCCTCTGCGTTACATCCACCGGCAATGCGAGGGATTGCCTGCCCAGTTGGGCAATCTGATTCGCCACATGTTGCGCCCGCACATAATTGCGATCCGCCACGGCCACGTCAGCCCCCGCTTCCGCCAGGGCATAGGCGAAACTTTCCCCAATGCCGCTGGCACCCCCCGTTACCAGGGCCACTTTTCCTTGCAATGAGAATCGGTTCAGAACAGTCATAGGTCCTCCGTGGCAACCCGTTGCTTGATGTCCGCCTGTGCACCGCTGCCAATGCTGTCAGGTCCAGATTTGGCATTCAGCCCCTCTTTATGGTCCAGCAGGACGGCAGGGGATGTACCTGGAATTCTCCCCGAACCGCCCGCAGATGCGCGTACAGATTGCCATGGCGCCTGGCGAAATCTGAATCCGTGTTCACTTTGTGCATGGCGGTCATGGGTTCCGGGACCTCCGTTGCCCTGGGTGTCGACCACAGGCAGGGCCGCGGACGCGGTTCCGCCAACATCCGGGTTCCTGCGCGGCAGAGACGCGCGCAACCGGTGCTGGTACGGGGCATCACCCGGCGGCCGGCACGTTGCGGCGCCGATGGTAATACAGGACGGTTTCCACGAGACATACAAGTCCAATGCTGCCCAGGATCAGGCTGGCAATCATACACACAAGGCCAAAACTCTCAATCTGGGCGGTGGCCTCCACCAACGGGTTCCGGGCATCGGGATTGCTGGCAAGCCACGATCGGGTCAGGAACACCCACACGCCCCCCAAGACGGCAATGCCCAAACTGCGCGAGTGGATCCGTACGACCGCGGTCAGACTGGACACCATGCCCAGATTGCGGTGACTGGCGCTGCTGAATATGATACTGTTGGCTGGTGGCTGCAACATACCGGAACCCAGTCCGATGAGGACCATCTGACTCACGAATGAGGCCATATGGAATTCCGTAACCAGGGAACTCATCCAGGCATAGGCGCCCGTCAGAAAGACCAGGACTGGTTAGCAGCAGAGGCCTGCGCCCAATGCGGTCTGTGAGGTGTCCCGAAATCCAGGAACCGGCACCAAAGACGGCGGACTGTGTGGCCAGCAGCATCCCGATCCTGGTCGGTGCAAGATGCAACAGCGTCTCCAGATAAAACGGCAATATCAACCATATGCCACCATACACGAAGAAGGTTAGGTAGCGTGTGCCCAGATAGACGGAGAATTCTCCTGTGCGAAACAGCTTGAGGTCAAGGATCGGATTCGCGGTCTTCAACTCGCGGACAACGAAAAGCAGAAAGGAAACGCCGGACAGGGCGTAGAGCAGGGGTCCATAAGGCAGACCATTGGTTTGTTGTTGGCTGAATGTGCTGGCCAGCAGGAACGCAAAAAGACTGCAGAAGAAGGCAATGGCCCCCCAGCACATCAAAGCCCTGCCATCCCAGCCCGGGTGAGCTTTTCAGGTAACGATGGGCCAGAGGAATGGCCAGCACCACAAAGACAGCATCAAACACAAATACCAGACGCCAACTGAATGACTTCAGAATCAGGCCGCCTGCCAGGGGCCCAATTACGATTCCCAGAGCAACCATCAAACCGATAAACCCAAAGGCTTGGGTGCGTTGTGTAGTGGGGAAAGTCTCGGTCACAATACCCATGATGAGAGCACCGGCCATGGTCAAGCCAATGCCCTGTACCACGCGGAAGGCAATCAGCCAGTTCAGCGTGGGGGCAACGGTGCACAGGAGATTGCCAATACCCCGTCAGGATCAGGCCGCCCATCAGGATTTTCTTTTTGCCGGCAATATCCCCGAAGGAGCCAATGACCAGACTCAGGGATGCCTGCGTCCAGCACGGAAGCCAATACCACCCATTGGATTCTTGTGAATTCCGTCTCAAAGGTATGGGTCATCGCCGGCAAGGGCCAGCGGCAACTATGCTGGAATCAATGGTTTCTATGAAGATGGCAAACGCCACGGCCGACAGGGCCAGACGGTGTGGGGTCAGTACCCTGGCGCTGGCCTTTGTGATCACAATCCGGCTAGTCACGAGAGGGTGTGCCCCTGCCTTTGGCAAGAGACCACAGGGGGACGGAGATCAGGCTGACCGCGCCCAACGCAAGGCAGGGCACTCTGATGCGGCAGAGGCCCAGCATCTGACAGCCATTCAACTTTCGGGACAGGGTACCAGGGATTTCGGGCATGACGTTCAACTACAAAGACAGGAGACAACGCAGGAGCTGCTGCTTGTCCATCCGGGCAACAGAATCAGGGACCACTCTCATCCTCAGGCCCAACCACCAGGTCCAAACAAGGCGGTACTTGGCCGTCTCACCGCCCATGCCACCCACTACGCTGAACTGCAAGAATAACATGGAATTCGTGGTTTCAGTGGTCTTGCTCCTGCTTCTGACGCCCAGATGGTTGCGCCTTGGCTGCCCGGGACGCAGGCAGGTATTCCTGGCACCCACCCCAAAGGATTGGCTGACCGGCAATCCTGACCTGGGGCGGGACCGTGTGGGAGTTGCCCACTCCAGGGCAAGACACTTCATGGGGAACACCGGGGTTTGCTATACTGCCTGTGATGAACGAATGGATGGCCCTCTGAACCTCAGATTTCCATGGACACCGGAACCGACAAGGAGCGTATACTGGACGCCGCCCTGGCAGAGTTTTCGGCCAAGGGGTATGGCGGTACCCAAGTCAGTGCCATTGCCGACCCAGGCAGGACTGTCGATTGGTTCCCTCTTTCGCTACTTCCCCAGCAAGGAACGCAATCTTGCTGACGCTGATGGATCGCTTCGCGGACGCTGTGGAACGGCGGATTCGCAAAGTCATTGCGGATCAGGACCGCGGCATGTATCGCGGTCGAGGCCGCCCTGGAAGTCTGCCTGGAGATGTTCAGTCAGTACCCGGCGCCAGACCAAGATTCTGTTTTCGCAGGCCGTGGGTCTGGGCATTGCCTTTGAAATCAAGCGCCGTGAGATTCAGACTCGCTTCGCCCGGTATATCCGACAGTTCCTGGAGGAAGCAATTGAGCAGAAACCAGATACCCCCTGTCGATACGGAAGTCATCGCCGAAGCCTGGATGGGTGCCATCTATCATCTGGTCATGACCTGGGGTCTATACCGGGGAACCGGAGCGGGACCGGCTCAAGGCCAGTCTGGTGCCCATGCTGTTGTACAGCGTCGAGTACAAGCCTGTGGCCATTGATGCCCAATCCGTCTGACCATTGGGCCATAAGGGCTGGGGACACTTTACCGATCCTGTGACTACCACTTCGCTCCAATCTGCCACCCGTCTGGTATCAACCTGCCGGGAGATCGGACCTTGCCCCGCTGGATCGGCTGGATCATTTGGCCAGGTCAATCCAGTCTGGTGTATTGGCATGATCCCGGCGCGGGAGTATGAATTTCGGGGACTGGGCACAGCCCTCACGTTGCACGGGGCCACCCGCCGATCGTTTCGGTCTGATTGAGGATCAGATGCGGCAGGTGCTGGCGGATGCCCTTCTGCCCTGTCCGCCCCTGGGTCCCCGCTGGATCGGCGGGTTTGCGTTCACCCACAAGTATTTGTCAGACCGGGTGTGGCAGGCTTTCGATCCTGCCTGTTTCGTTTTGCCGCACTTTCAGCTGGAACGGTACGGCGACCGCTTCTTTGCGACCATCAACGTACTGGCAGATAGCCAGGACAATCCCCAAGCCGTGCAACGCTACAGCGCCGAGGCACTGCGGCATTTCACCGAGGAACTGAACGCCCGGGAGGTCCAGGAGGCACCTGTCTCTCCCGGTGCACCGGAACGCGCAGACATTGAAATCCGGGAACCTGTGCCCAAGGAGAATCTGGGAACAGTCCGTGGACAGAATTCTTGCCCTGATACGGCAAGGATCGGTGCGCAAAGTGGTGTTGGCCCAGATCCGGGAGCTGCGCCGTGCCCTGGGCTTTGATCTGCCCCGGGTTTTCCAAATACTCAAGCAAAGCTATCCCGAATGTTATGTCTTTCTGTTTCAGAACGGCAAGGAGTCGGCCTTCCTGGGGGGCCTCGCCAGAGCTGCTCTGTACCGTAAACGGCCATCACCTGTCTACTATGGCGCTTGCGGGTACCGCTCCCCGGGACTCTGATCCCGTACAGGATCAGGGCAACCGGCACGCTCTGGCGCGTTCGGCCAAGAACCGGCACGAACATCGCATCGTGATTGACAGCCTTACCTCCACCCTGGAGCAACACGGGTGCCCGCGTCCTCCCCGGTTCCGGAAACCCGGATCCTGTCCCCTGCGCAATGTGCACCATCTCTGCACACCGTTGCAGGCGGAGAGTCACGTGCCGCGCAGCGCCGTGCAATGGGCCTCACTGCTCCAATCCTACCGCAGCCCTGGGGGGGAGATCCCCGGGACGTGGCCATGTCCTGCATTGAGGAACTGGAATTTGCACCGCGCGGCTGGTACGGGGCCCCCTTTGGCATTGTGGATGGCAAGCTGGATGGCACGTTCACCACGGCCATCCGTTCCGGGGTGATTCATGGTCCCCAGAGCATGGCTCTTCGCCGGTGCCGGTATTGTGGAAGGCAGCGATCCCCACCTGGAATGGTTGGAGACCGGCTGGAAATTCCAAACCTTGCAACAGGCCCTGATGGCCTGAGACTGACGGTTCGGCATGGTGCACCATCCTCCAGGCTTCCTGGTGGCGCAGATTGTCCGTCACGGAGCTCGTACGCTGCGGGGTCCGCCACTTCTGTGTCTGTCCAGGGTCCCGCTCCACTTCGCTGGCACTGGGTGCCTGGCTGGAATCGACCTGCGAGCTCTCGGTCCACCATGATGAACGGTGCGCCGGCTTCTTCGCCCTGGGCAAGGCCATGGTGACCCCGGCGTCCGGTGGCTCTGATCACGACATCAGGCACCGCGGTCGCGGAATTGCTGCCGGCCGTGGTTGAGGCCTGCCAGAGTCAGATACCCCTGATTTTGCTTACAGCGGACCGGCCCGGCAGGACTGCGGGGCACCGGTTCCAACCAGACTATCATGCAGCCAGGCATCTTTGGCCTATATGTCAAATCCAAGCTGGACGTGCCGGTTTTCACTTCCGCAGAACTGGAAAGAACGGCGGACGACCTCAAACGGGAAGTGGCCACGCTCTATGCCCAGGGTACGGATATCCGCCCCCGGACCTGTACATTGCAACATCCAGTTCGACAAGCCTTTTGAACCCGCAGGCTATGACGCCCTATGCCGCCATCGAACCCGAGCTGTCCTGGCCCCGTTTGGGACCGGAGGGTAACCGCTGGCACAAGGAAGATCTGGAGGTGGCTGCCCAATTGCTGGCGCCGTCCGATCGCGGTTTGATCATTGTTGGTCCCAACCGGTATCCGGCAGCCTTCGCTACCCGCTGTGCTGAAGCTGGCCCGCACTTTGGGGTTTCCCATTCTGGCCGATCCCCTGTCAGGTCTGCGGCATGCGGATCCCGGTCATGCCTTCGTCATTGCCAGCTATGAGGCCCTGTTGCAAGCGGATCTGCTGGACGATTTGACCTGTGATTTGGTACTGCGGTTTGGGGTCATTGCCGGTTTTCTCTCCGCCTCATCCAGTACATGGAGACCCATCTCGATCCCAACGGACCGCACATTTATGTGAATGCTTCCCACCAGATCCACGACGAATCCGGAGCTGTAACCCACTATCTGGCCTCAGCGCCCATGGCCCTGTGCCGCCAGTTGGCGGATCGCCTGCCGGAACGCCGCCTGCTGACTCCATGGCGGCAACGCTGGCAGGAACTGGACCGGGGGGTTATGGCGGCCATGCGGGAAATGGATGCCTCGCCAGCGTGGGACGGGGCCTATGTCACCCGTTTGCTGGAAGCCCCTTGCCCTCCCCATGCACGCTCTTTGCGGGCAACAGCTTGCCGATACGGATTCTCGATCTGGTTGGACATGCCCCCTGGCTCACGTGCCGCGTGTACGGCAACCGGGGCGCCAGTGGCATTGATGGCCTGGTGTCTACTGCCTTGGGCATCGCGCACAGCACGCAGGCATCCGTATGCCTGCTGATTGGCGATCTTTCCCTGTTGCATGACATTGGCGGCCTGGCCGCGATCCGCCGCCTGGCCATCCACAATGTCGTGGTGGTGGTACTGAACAATCAGGGGGGCGGCATCTTTGAACGCCTGCCGGTATCGCAACTGGGCCCAGCCTTTGAAGAGCTGTTCATCGTCCCCCATGAAACGTCATTTGCCTGCCTGGCCGAAGCCTTCGGGCTCCCGTACCGCATGGCCGACAGTCCTGCCCATTTGGCGGAACTGGCGTCCCGGGCCTTCGCCACGTCCTGTGCGCACCTGATAGAGGTGGTTACGGGCCGAAAGGAGGATCTGGGACAGGCCGATCAATTCATCCAGTTGGTAAAGGAAAGGTGTACCCGTGGAAACTCTGAACCCCGCGCAGATTGAATGGACAGAAGTGGCTTCCTATTCGGACATTACGTACCACAAGGCGGCAGGCATGGCGCGCATTGCCTTCGACCGGCCCGAGATCCGCAATGCGTTCCGTCCGGAAACGATCGATCAGATGATCGAGGCATTTCGCCACGTGTGGGCCGACAGCGACATCGGCGTGGTGCTGCTCACCGGCAATGGACCCTCACCCAAGGACGGCGTTTACGCCTTCTGCGCGGGAGGCGACCAAAAGGTTCGCGGGTATGCCGGGTACCAGGACGAAGCCGGCACGGCACGCCTGAATGTACTGGAATTGCAACGCATCATACGCACCATGCCGAAGCCCGTGATTGCCCTGGTGGCCGGCTACGCCATAGGCGGTGGTCACGTACTGCACGTCATCTGTGACCTCACGATTTCCGCGGACAACGCGGTCTACGGTCAGACAGGACCGATCGTGGGCAGTTTTGACGGGGGCTTCGGCGCCAATTACCTGGCCCGGATCGTGGGCCACAAGAAAGCCCGGGAAATCTGGTATCTCTGTCGCCAATACTCGGCGGCCGAAGCCGCCGACATGGGATTGGTCAACACGGTTGTGCCTGTGGATCAACTGGAGGTGGAAGGGGTGCGGTGGGCACAGGAGATTCTGGCCAAGAGTCCCATTGCCATCCGGTTTCTCAAAGCCGGTTTCAACGCTGATTGCGATGGTCAGACCGGTTTGCAGGTTTTGGCAGGCGATGCCACCATGCTCTATTACATGACGGAAGAGGGCAGTGAGGGCAAGAATGCCTTCCTGGACAAGCGCCAGCCCAACTTCCGGCAGTTCCCGTGGCGGCCGTGAACTCCCGGCCCCCTCTGTCCGACTGGCTCAGTTTGCAGGCCCGGCATCGTCCCCATGCACCTTTCATACGGATTGGCACCTCGACATTTTCGTTTCGAACCATGAGTGGCCTTGTCTCACGTCTGTGCCTGGATCTGGCTTCCGCGCCGTCTGCCAGCTCGCGGCCACAGGTGGGGATTGTGAGTCAGGATACCTTTCTGACGGCCCTCCTGGTGCTGGCCTGTGCCCGTTTGGGATGGCCCGTGACGGTGCTTAATCCTGGCCTTCCCTTCCCCCTGCTACAGCAACAGGCGGCACAGGTCGCGCTGTCCTTGCTGCTGGTATCTGCCGAGGAGGGCCAGCGGCTCCCGGAATGGTCTGCCCAGCCGGGCCTGGAAGTACGCGGCGTCACATCACCTGTCCCGGCACAGTCCTGTACGCCGGACATGCCTCACCGGGTACCCCTGACCTCAGCGGTGGAGCTGCATCGCCTGCAAGGGCATGTCTTCACCTCGGGTACAACGGGCCAACCCAAGGCCGTACCCCTGCATTTTGGCCACCTCTACTGGAGTGCCGTCACGTCAGCCTATCGCCTGGGCTATACGCACGCCGATTGCTGGTTGCACTGCCTCCCTCTGTACCACATTGGCGGTTTGGCCCTGCTTTTCCGGGCTGTCTTGTTCGGCTTCTGTTTGGACTTGCAGTCAGGTTTCGATACGGGTACCGTCCTGGAGGCCCTCCAGGCCAACCGGCTCACCCTCGCCTCCTTTGTGCCTACCATGCTGGTCCGCTTGCTGGATGCCGGTCTGCACTTCCGGGATACGCCGACTGCCTTCCGGTTTGCCCTCATGGGAGGGGCCAAGCTTACACCGGAATTGCGTGGCGAATGCCAAAGACGCCAGATTGCCCTGGTTTGCAGTTACGGCTTGACGGAATCCTGTTCCCACATCACGGCCACACATCCGGGACAGGCCCATAGCGAGGGCGAAGGGCAACCCTTGCTGCATGCCAGGGTCGCTATTCGCGATCAGGCGGGCAACATCCAGCCGCCCCTGGCAGCGGGACACATCTGGTTGCATGGTCCCCAAATCTGCCGGGATGCAGATGCTGCCTCCCCCTGGCACGAAACCGGAGACATCGGGTACCTGGATGCGCAGGGCGCCCTGCACATTCTGGCCCGTCAGGACGAGGTGTATGTCAGCGGTGGCGAGAACGTGTATGCCCCTGAAGTCATGGCTGTGCTCGAACGGCATCCAGCGATCCGGAGTGCGTGGGTTACAGGCTTGGAGGATCGTGAATGGGGGCATCGCATCGTGGCCCTGGCGGAGCTCCATCCCCATACCCAAGTGACGGAATCGTTGCTCAGGGATCATTGCCGTCACCTGCTCCCTCCGTACAAGGTACCCCGGAAATTCCTGTTTGTGGATTCACTGCCCCGCACCGGGTCGGGCAAGGTACACCATGTGGCCGCCCGGCAGCTGATCCAGGCCATGTGGTTATGACGTGGCAGGATTCCGCATCCTTCAGCGCCCCCAGCGGATTGGTATATCATGTGGCATGGCAAGGGGCAGGACCGCCCCTTTTGCTCCTGCACGGGTTCACCGGTCACATGGGGGCATTCGGTGATCTGACCCATTTGCTGGCCGCCGATTTCCACATCCTCGGCGTGGATTTGCCCGGACATGGCAAGGCCATCCCCGTGACAGCGGAGCACATCACCTTTGGGGATGTCATTGCGGATTTGCGTGCCCTGCTGGCGCAGGCGAGTCCGGCGGGGATTCACTGCGTCGGCTATTCCATGGGAGGGCGCATTGGCCTGGCCCTGGCTTGCCTGCCGGCAACACCGCTGCGCTCGCTGTCCGCGATTGGCGCGTCGCCTGGCCTCGCCCATGCCAGGGACCGGACCACCCGGCAATTGTGGGATCAGGATCTGATGTCCTACATGCGGTACACGCCTCCCGCCGTATTCCAGCACTATTGGCAGCGGCTGCCCCTCTTTGCTTCATCCTCCCACCCTGTCAAGGCGTCCACCCCGCAGCAACAGTGGGGATGGTGTCGGGCCCTGTCCTTTGTGGGCACCGGATTTCAACCTTCCTTGTGGGAGGAATTGCCCCGGGTGGAAATCCCTGTCCAGTTCATGGCCGGACAGCAGGACCGGAAGTACACGGACATTGCCGCCCGCATGTGTCAACTGGTACCGCACAGCACTTTGATTTCTGTGGCTGACGCCGGGCATCGTGTACATTTGGACGCTCCCCATGCCACGGCCCGGCATATCCTCCGTTTCATACAAGATTGGCAACAAGGAAAGGAGTTTCATGGCTATCTGGACTGTGACCCCCAATCGCCAGAGCCTGGGGTTTGAACATCGGTCCACCATGGTGGATCACCTGGGAATCACCATAGATGACGTCGGCGATGACTATCTTGCGGGCAGCATGCCTGTGGATCACCGTACGATTCAGATCATGGGTCTGTTGCATGGCGGCGCCTCTGTGGTTCTGGCGGAGACTCTGGGCAGTCTGGCCTCCAATCTGTGCGTCGAGCCGGAAACACAGGCCGCCGTCGGGATTCAAATCAATGCCAATCATGTGCGGGCGGTGCGTACGGGGCGCGTCCGCGGTACGGCCCGTCCCATTCATTTGGGTCGCAGCACCCATGTCTGGCAAATTACCCTGACGGATGAACAGGGCCGAACCGTCTGTGTATCGACCCTGACAACGGCTATAATCGACAGAAGCACAATGGGCGTATAGCCCGGAACTGCAGTCACGGCTCACACCTGGCGGGAATGGCAGTGGTAATGCCGCGTTGGATGGGCCTGCTCATGGCTCTGGTCCTGACCGCATGCCAGAACACGACTCAGTGGCTTGAGGCGGCGGAAGAGCCTGTCCTGACGTTCAAGGAACAGCAAGTCGATACCTTGGCGGCCCGTTGGCAGGACCAGGTGTCCCTATGGCCATGGGCGAACTTGCCACGTGCATCCTCCACCATGGTGGAACTGGACAGAGCCGAGGTCTTCCTGACGACAGGCCCCACCTGGCAAGGTCTGTCGCTGGGTCGTGAAGCCCGTCTCCTGCTTGACGACAGGGTTGCCCAAGGGGAGTATGTGCTCTTCCACGTACCTGCCGCATCCCGTACGGTAGCGGCCGATCTGCAGCGGCAACTGGAACAGAACGACTGGCAATTGCTGGAAGTCATGACCCGTGACCATGACCATAGCCCGTACCTGGCGTATTCCTCCTTCTGGCAGAACCGACTTTCCTTCCTGCCGCAACGAATGTTTGTCACGGCGTGTGCCCTGGTGCAGGAGGAAGCGACAGGGCTGGCCATTCTGGAGTTGAGTACACGCTGTGCCGATTTGCGCCAGAAGGCGATCGCGCTGGGTGCCAGGATACCTGGGGTAGCAGACTGGAACGCGATAGACATGGGGGCCTTGATGACCCACATGCCTGACACCTGGTACAGCAGCACTCCGTATGCCAATGCCCCTTCGTGTTCTGCCCCCTCCCCCTTCACCTGCATATACCAGCACAGTCGGGAACGGGATGGCAACACCCTTACCTTCAGGCTACTGCAAGGCCAGGATGACACATTGGCGGAGACGTTGCATCCCGCACGGATTCTGGCCATGTCACAGTCGCTGGCACAGGGATCTCTGCCTTTGCTGCTGCAACCGGTAGTACTGAAAGGGGATGTGCCAGGTCTCCAGCTCTTTGCGCTGTCAGCGCATGGCAGCATCCCCATGCATTCCGTGCGGTCCGAGATTCACTTTCTTCACGATCAGCGCTATCTGGTGTTTGAGGGGACCCTGACCGGTCCTGACGCCTGGGATTTCCCTCAGGTTCCCCTGCTTTCCCAGGTACTTCAGCTCGTGGAAGGCGGCATCACGGAGTAGGATGGCAGCTGTGAAGGCAGGATCGGCATGGCTGACGGCCCCTGGGGAGACGGAGCCTTGCCGGCACAACCTGCGGCAAATGGGCAGTGTGCTGTAGGCTTTGGGGAGGGAACAGATTGCTGGCGACAGTCCAGCACCGGAGGCAAAGCATGCACATCGATTCACATCAGCACTTTTGGCATTATGAGAAATCCCAGTATCCGTGGATCACCGATGACATTCCTGCGTTGCAACGGGATTTCCTCCCTGATGCCTTGGCGGCCATCATCGCCCGCCACAGCATTGACGGCACCGTGGTGGTACAGGCCCGGGAGGATGTCCAGGAAAATGCCTATCTGCTGCAATTGGCGGCGGAAAACCCCTGGATCCTGGGGGTTGTTGGCTGGATTGACCTGGCCGCCCGTGACGCCGCGGAACAGATCCAGGAATGTGCCGCCAACCCGCTCTTCAAAGGCATACGCTATAGTCGTTCCGATCTCGGGGCAGGGCTTCAGGACAGTTTGCGGCGGGGCATGCAAGCTTTGGCCGCCCGGAATCTCACTTTTGATTTGCTGGTGACTGCCGCTACGCTTGAAGGGAGCCGTCCAGCTGGTACAGCAATTTCCCGACAACCAGTTTGTACTGGATCACATAGGCAAGCCCGATATGCTGGCGGGTGAGATGTCTCCCTGGAATGCCCACATCAGGGAACTGGGTTCAAGGCCGAATGTGGCCTGCAAAGTTTCGGGATTGGTATACAGACCCGTCCATGCTGCCATACCCCAGGCCGGTTTTGTCCGCTTCCTGGACGTGGTATTTGAGCATTTCGGTCCTGACCGTCTCATGTTTGGTTCCGATTGGCCTGTGTGTACGCTGTGCAAGACGTATGCCGAAGTACTGGCCATTGTCAGCACGTACATCAGGGCCTTGCCCCACACGGAACAGCGTGCCGTAATGGGCAGGACTGCCATGCGTATATACCGCCTCGCCCCATAGGCACTCCAGGCCAAGCCGGACATGTCGGCGTTCCTGTCCTCCAGGCAACGTGTGAACGAAATGCAGAACGGGCTGCGCCCTGCTGAGCAGGATGGGTACACCCCGCTCCCGTGGTACGGGCCGGCCTGCCACCTCATGCCATGAAACGCGGCAGGCGTCTTCCCTGGTTCACGACACTGGTCCTGCTGGTGGCAGGTCTGGCCTCTCTCACCCTAGACAACCAGGGAAGTCAGGAACGGGATCCGGCCCTGTTGCCGCAAACCCGGGAACTTCCCGCCGACACCGAGTATTCCCCGGACATCATAGGCGGCGAAACCGTTCCGTCCGCTTCTCTGCCGTGGGTAGCCGCCATTGTTTTGGCCCGTTACCGCAGTGCGTATCACGGTCTGCTCTGCGGAGGTACCCTGATCGCTCCTGCCTGGATTCTGACCGCAGCGCATTGCGTCCTGCACCAGGGCCAGGCCATTGCCCCTGGGGATATAGAAGTGGTGGTGGACCAAACGGATCTTCGCACAGAGGCGGGACAGCGCGTTGCCGTGCGTGCCATCAGACCGCATCCGGCTTTCAATCCGGTTACGGGAGACAGCGACATCGCCCTGGTGCAGTTGGCGACTGCGGTGGACGTTCAGCCCATTGCGCTCTCCTTTCCGGATCCGGGCCCCCTGATTCAGCAACGCGCGGAAAGCCGGCTGGCAGGATGGGGTACCACGACCTGGAGCATGGGACGGGTGGGAACATATCCGGCCCAGCTGCAGCGGGTTGATGTGCCCCTGGTTAATGCGCACGCCTGCGCACAGTCCTATCGCCAACGTTCCGGCAGGGATGTGGCAATTACGGCCAACATGCTATGTGCCGGCACCCTGGATGGCACCCGTGACGCATGCATCGGCGACAGCGGGGGCCCTTTGCTCTTCTGGGAGGAGGAAGCCGCGCGCTGGACACAACTTGGTATCGTCAGCTGGGGGGTGGGCTGCGCCGTGCCCGGCCTTTTCGGGGTCCATACCAATCTCTACCCATTCCAGGCCTGGATTCAGGAAGTCACGGGGGATCCGAGCCGACAGATAACCGCTACCCCCACGCCAGAACCCACGCCCACGGTTGCCTCCGAACCGGGAAGCACGATTCGCCTGCCTTACATTCCCGAAACCGGGCCCAGGTAGACGTCTCGCTCCGTAGTGCCAAAGCAAAGAGCGGTACCGTTTGAAGGTACCGCTCCGGGTCAGGACACAGGTCCCGCTTACAGGGGCGACCAATGGGACTTGAACCCACAACCACCTGAACCACAATCAGGCGCTCTGCCTATTGAGCTATGATCGCCACGCCGGGGCTGCAAGCCCTGGGCATGTCACAGGGGGACAGGGATTCGAACCCCGATTGGCGGTTCCAAAGACCGCTGTCCTGCCCTTAGACGATCCCCCTTTGGAGTGCCGAAGCCCAGACTTGAACTGGGAACCCTAGCATTTTCAGTGCTATGCTCTACCGTTTGAGCTACCTCGGCATGCGGACAGGAGGGAGGCAGAGCGGGTGATGAGATTCGAACTCACGACCTTCTCCTTGGCAAGGAGACGTTCTACCACTGAACTACACCCGCATTACGCCGACACGATGGACCCGGTCGGATTCGAACCGACGATCTTCTCCGTGCAAAGGAGACGCCTTCCCACTAGGCCACGGGCCCGTGTACCAAATGCACCATGCCCGGCGAAAATGCCGACGAGAGGACTCGAACCTCCACACCCTGTCAGGGCAATAGATCCTAAGTCTACCGCGTCTGCCAATTCCGCCACGTCGGCCCGCTTTCTTGCCGGTCCCCCGCAATGTCCGCGCCAGTATGTCACAAAAAGGCCAGCATACCCCCGATTCTGTAGGGCACTGGCCAGTGCCTGACTGTCATCTATCTCAGGCATTGCTCCGGGGAGTTGCCTGGTCAGCATTTGCTCCCCAACGCATGGCGTTCGGGAGTGCCAACTGCGGTGAGATTCTGCATCAGGATGCAAAACCCGCTCACCTTGCTCTCAGTTGCACGCTCGCCCAGCCGTGGTCATTACTGAACACGCTGGTGGGCTCTTACCCCACCCTTTCACCCCTTACATCCAGGTGGCCCTGCATGCGGGACTGCTCTCTGTTGCGGTTGTAGTCATGACGCGGTTGCCCGGTCATGCCCTCACTTACGGTTTCGTGAGGCAACCTTCCGGAAGCCATGCCTCCGGTGAGAGTCGGGAAGTTCCTCTGCCGACTTATGCCGGCAGCGACAGCCTGCCGTCCTTTCCGCGACATATTTGATTGTTAACCTGCCTGACCATGACACGGTCCTGCCATGACCCAGCCGCATGATTGTAGCGCCCTGTGCCAACAATGTCAATTTGAGGCGACTCGGTAACAGGGCAAATGGCCTGTTCCGCTGTCCGAACTGATGCAGGAACCCGAGGCAACTTCCGTGGGACCCACTTCCCACCGCCCCCACGCCGGCCCCAGGGCACAGATTTGCCAGCAGGCGACCATGCGGCAGCCGGGTGGCCCTTGAGTCGGCAATCCGGGACTGTCTGCCGTTTCCGTATCCGCCTGTCTCAGGATGGCTTGCGGCCGGGATGCAACCCCGCGTCAGCGATTGACATCCAGTTCCCCCCTGCGGGGTGCCTTCCAGCCATTCCTGCCGGTTCGCACCCTGATGGTTGTCCTGTTTCCAGATGGGCACAATGGCCTTGAGGCGATCGATGGCATACTTGCAGGCTTCAAAGCATCCGTCGCCGCGATGGGGTGTAGACACCGCCACCATCACTGTCGGCTCCCCCAATTCACAGCGTCCAATGCGGTGTACCATGGCAATGGCCCGGACCTCAGGCCACATTTGCAGTATTTGGGTGGCCAGTTTCCGGCTCTCGGTCCGGGCCATTTTGGCGTAGGCCTCATAAATCAGGAAGTCTGTCTCGGCCAGATCGCCTTCCACCTGGGTTACGCCCCGCACGATCCCGGCAAAGGACGCGACCGCCCCACAGTCAGGTCGGGAGACCTGGGCAATAAGTGCATCCTGGGAGAGCGTCTCTTCGGTCAAGCGAAAAAAGATCCGCGAGTCGCTGGTTTGACTTTCACTCATGATGGCTTCCTCCAGAAACGGGGGGGAACAGCGCGACCTCGTCGCCTTCATGCAAAACCGTGTCGGCCTCGGCATAGGCTTCGTTCACCGCCACATAGACAGGAACATGCAAAATCCGGATCCGGGGATGTTCCACGTTCAGTGACTGCAACAGTTCCGCCACGGTTGTACCCGCATGCACGTCCAGTTCCTTCTGGCCCCACCCGGCCTTTTGCTTCAGGGTCGCAAACAGCAACACGGTAATTTTCATGATGGGCCTGTCGTTTGGTCCGTCTGCCAGGAACCTGATTTGCCGCCCGTTTTGGACACCAGATGCACCTGGGAAATCTGCAACCCCTTGTCCAGTCCCTTGAGCATGTCGTAAATGGTCAAAGCCGCTACACTGACTCCGGTCAAGGCTTCCATTTCCACCCCGGTACGTTCCACACATCGGACTTGGCAGACAATGCCTACCTGGCATGCATCCGCATTCACGTCAAAGTGGAGCTGAATGCTGGAAAAGGCGATAGGATGGCAAAGCGGTATCAGCTCTGCCGTCTTCTTGGCCGCCTGGATACCCGCAATGCGGGCCGTGGCGAAGACATCCCCCTTGGGCACATCGCCCTTCCGGAGAACTGACATCACATGGAGGGGCATCTCCACCGTAGCCCGGGCCACGGCCTCCCGGGCCGTAGGTGCCTTATGACCTACATCTACCATGGATGCCTGCCCCTGGCTGTCAAGATGGGTTAACTCCGTCATGTTCCGCCCACGTGCTCCCTGGCTACAGCATGCGCAAATCAATGGCCGGCAGGACCGTGCCTCTGGGTACCGGCTTCTCGCCTGGCGGAATTTCTACCAGGGCATCGGCATCCAGCATACTCATGAGACGGCTGCTCTTTTGCGATCCCGTGGACGCCGCCCGGTACCCCCCGGCACCGCCATGCAGGCTTGCATCCCATGCCACCGCGACACGGTGGAATTCGGGCCGATGCGGATCGCGTCGCAAATCCTCCATCACCGTGACGCCTATGCGGGGCAGGGCAAAGGGCACACTGCCTTGCATCTTGCGCAACGCGGGCACCACGAACAACAGAAATGTCACCAGGGCGCTGGCCGGATTGCCGGGCAGCGAAAAAATGAGTGATACGCGGGCACTGTTGTCCTGCGCGAGGGTGGAAAACGTGAACGGCTTCCCCGGTTTCATGATCACCCGTTCGGTATGCAGCTGCGCGCCCATGTCCTGCAGCAACTCCGGCAGCAGGTCGTGCTCTCCCATGGAAACACCGCCCGACGTGATCAGCATGTCCCGTCCGGCCAGACTCGAGGTCAGTTCCTGCCGGAGCCCGGCCGTATCATCGGGAGCGATGCGGGTGCCCCCTACGGAATCGGCGCCCATGGTCACCGCCATACGCGAAAGTGTGATGTGATTGGCATCCCGGATCTGTCCGTACGCCGGGGTGTCCCATGGTGCGCACAATTCGTCGCCCGTAGACAGCACAGTAACCTGTGGCTTGCGATATACAGGCACCTGGCTGACACCTGCCGTGGCCAGCATGCCCAACTCCACGGCACCCAGTTTCCGGCCCTGGGGCAGAATGAGCGTTCCTGCTTCCAGATCAGAACCCACAGGCCTGACATCCGTACCGGGAGACACAGCACGCTGGATGTGTACTTGCTGCCCCCGGGGCTCGCTATCCTCCACCATGACGACGGCATCGGCGCCTTCCGGCAGAGGGGCACCGGTGGTGATGTAGCTGACCTGCCCCTGGGCCTGCACATAGGTGGCGGGGTGCCCAGCGGGTACATGCCCCACTACGGGATACACGCCTGGTCCATCCACGGCTACCACCGCGTAGCCATCCTTGGTCGAAGCCCGAAACGGCGGGAAGGGAGCCTCCGCCACAACATCCCGGCTGACTATGCGTCCCAGGGCATCCGGGAGGGCCACAAATTCCGCTTCTACCGTTTCAACCTGGGCCAAGACCCGTTGCAAGGCCGTGGCAACTGAAACCATTGGACCATGGCTACGCGGATGTACAGCTTCATGAGTAGGCATCGCAACGATCCTGTAAAGGAAACAACAGCCCCCCAAGTGTAGCAGACATGCCTTGTCTGGAACGGTCATTCCAGGGAGTGCAAAGCAAACCGATGGGCCCTGTACAGGCTGACATGCCGCGACCCGCCGCACCCTTTCCGGTTGTTCTGTCTGCTGTGATCCATGCGGGTGCCGTCCTCACAGGGCAATCCCTGAATGTCGTGCCCGCGAATCGGCAACAGACGTGCTCCTGGTACTGGAGCATTCCTGGTTCTGGGACCCTGTTCCTGACGGCCCCAGGCCCCATGGCCAATGCGAAGGGGATAAAGGGGAGTCTCGGGTTTCCCATTGCCCCGTGCATGCCAGTGTTCGCCCGCAGACACCTGGCTTGCCGGGCCGACGGGACAGGAGATGGTGGCAGGCAGGCTGTCACCTGGCTGCCAGCTGTGCAGAAACGCCGGCGGATGTCAATAGCGAACGGTGGGCAATCCCTTCTCTTCACACCACGCCGCAACCGGATTCTCACCCCCGGCGAAGTCGAAGGTATCGCGTTTGACAAACGGTTCTCCGCACATAAAGCGCTGCATCGGATTCAGCCGTTCCAGAACCGCGTCATCCTGCACCCGGTAATCCATGGGTTTGATCCAGCGGTAGCCATAGCCCATCATGCAGGCCTTGCGGGTATGGCCCACCAGATTTGCGGCTCCCGCATGATAGGTCCGGTTCTCGAATATGAGGCAGTCACCTGGCTGCAGGGAAGGCTGGATCGAACCCTCCGGATCCGTTTCGCCCTCGGGAATGTCAATGGGTTCCCGCAACTGGTTGCTGCCCGGGACCACCATCGTAGCCCCGGAATAGGGCTCACGCAGATCCGTGAAATAGTAGGCACATTTCACCAGCAGGCGCTGGATCCGGTGATGACCCATGTCCATCATGGCCTGGAAATAGTCCCGATGCCACCCGGGTTCCCGAAAGGTGTGCGGTGTGCCCGCCGGATCCGGGTCCTTATAGATGAGGTGGGAGGTAACCATGTGCAGATCCGCCCCCAGCAACTGCACCACGGTGGGCAGGATCACGGGATGGTCAATCAGTTTCTGAAACACAGGGTGCTTGGACACGCAGTTGCGGAAACTGTCGTAGCGACCGCTGTTCATGGTCTGGCGATGCACCTGATCGTCTGAAGCCAGCAAGCGATCCGATACTTCCACGATTTCGGCAATGGTATCGGCGTCCAGCGCGTTGCGCACGATGAGATAGCCATTGCGATCAAAGAACTCAATTTCCGACGGATGGACGATGACATCACCTAGCATGATTGCTCCTTGCATTGGCCGTGAATTCGGATTCCCATGGGGCTCAACCCTTCATGCCTGAGAATGTAACCCCCTCGATCATGTATTTCTGAC
Source organism: Caldilineaceae bacterium (assembly GCA_963664185.2). Lineage (GTDB taxonomy): Bacteria > Chloroflexota > Anaerolineae > Caldilineales > Caldilineaceae > Bin34. The sequence goes on from CAXXOQ010000193.1 coordinate 26,183, forward strand.
CGACGGCAAAGACCAGCAGCATGGGAATGATCATGTAAACGGAAATCACCATCATTTTGTGCAGGGAGGTGATTTCCCCCTCAAACCCCTTCTGGGCATTCAGGCCCAAGGCCAGGGTCCACAGTTCCTTCTTGGGCCCCAGGTAGATCAGGGGCGACAGGAAGTCATTCCAGGCAAACTGGATGGAGAAGATCCCCACCGCCGCCAGCACGGGCTTGGAATTGGGCATGACGATGCGCGCCCATATGCCCAGTTCGGTGCAGCCGTCCATGCGGGCGGCATCACTGAGTTCCAGGGGAATACCCCGGAAAAACTGGCGCATCAGAAAGATGTAGAAGGCATTGTGCCCCAACAGGCGGGGTATGATCAGAGGCCAGAATGTACCCACCAGGGCCCATGCGATCAAAGATGACGAACAGGGGAATGATCTGCACGACATGGGGCAGCATCATGGTGCTCAGCAGGACGTAGAACAGCACCTCGCGGGCCGGAAAGGG
>CAXXOQ010000194.1:0-10766 GCA_963664185.2 Caldilineaceae bacterium
CCCGGGACGGCACGCTGACCGTAAAGGCTGAGGATCAGGCATACCCCGTGGCCCTGGATGAAGTTGAGATTCGCAGGACGCCCCGGCAGGGATTCAGTGTAGCGGATGCACCGGGCTGCATGGTGGCCATCCCCACAGATGTGCCGCCAGCCCTCCTGCGGGAAGGCTATGTCCGGGATCTGATACGCCATATCCAGCAATACCGCAAGGAACAGGGCCTGGACATTTCGGACCGGATCGTTCTGCAGTTTGGGGTGAAGTCGGCGCTTCTCGAAACCGTTTTGGCCGAACATGGTCCGTTCTTGCAGGACGAAACCCTGGCTGTCGACATCACCTTCCAGAACGGCCAGATGGATTCCGGGCCTCTTCAGGTATCCTTGGGAGACGAAGCGGTATCACTCCACATCAGGAAAGTCGGATAGAGACGGGAGGTCCCACCATGAGCATGGAAACTATCACATTGGGCGGAGGATGCTTCTGGTGCCTGGAAGCCGTGTATCTGGACATGGAAGGGGTAACCCGGGTGGTGTCCGGCTATGCAGGGGGACACCAGCCGCATCCCACGTACGAGCAGGTTTGTACAGGCCGTACCGGACATGCCGAAGTGGTGCAGGTGGAGTTTGACAATGCCGTCACAACCCTGACGGAAATCCTCGCGGTCTTCTTCACCATTCACGATCCCACCACCCTGAATCGGCAGGGCGCCGACGTAGGCACGCAGTATCGTTCGGTCATCTTCTACCACGATGAGGACCAGCAAACCGTGGCCGCACAGATCATGCAGGAACTGTCGGCACAGAAAATCTGGCGCGATCCGCTGGTGACCGCACTGCAACCCATGCCCGAATTCTTCCGGGCTGAGGATTACCACCAGGACTATTTCGCCCACAACCCCTATCAGGGGTACTGCCGGGCCGTGGTAGCCCCCAAGGTGAGCAAGTTCCGGTCAAAATTCTCCCATAAGCTGAAGGGGAAAGTTCCCACGTAATTTACATCCGTCATGGCAGAAACTGCACGGACAGGTATCTATCTCGGCGCCGAGATATGGGAAGGCTGTACGCATGTAGACACCACTGACGGGTGGGAGCAACAGGTGGAATGTGAAGAAACTGCTCAGGATTCTGCTTTTCTCGTTTCTGGGTTTTGTGGCTCTCATGATTGTCTTGGTTGTCTTGGTAATTGCTATTCCCGAAGGAGAGAGTACAGAAAGTACATCCCCCAGTACCACACGCACCAATAATACCGCGCCCGAGAATACTCCCACGCCCGTGTCCTGGATACCCGTTACGGCCCATGACATCCTCACGGTCTATGAAAGCAATGAAATCGCCGGACAACAGCAGTTTGCTGACCGTCCCCCGGAAATCACGGGCCGGATTGGCAGGCCCGATTATGCCGCTTTCAGCAATGAGAAACGCTACAGTGTTCCTCTCTACGGAGACGATCTGTTTACCCTGGTTTCGCTGGAATGTGAAATGGCGGTCAACGACACCCACACGGCCTGGATTGCGACCTTGGCGGCAGGGGATACCGTAACCGTGCAGGGTTATATCCGGAACAACATGACGTTAGGCATCCTTGACTTGGAGGAGTGTACCCCCGCCGGTCTCTGAACCGTGACCACACCCAACCGCAAGACGAAGCCCCCCGGGAACCGAGGGCAAATTGTTGCTGTTGCATACAATTCCCCCTGTTTTGCGGGGACAGCGTCGGCAGAAGGCTTGTCCCGCAGCAAGGGAACTGGTCCCAATACCGCAGTGTCTGCGATCATACCGGGGATCTGCCATGCCAGGAGTACAGAAGGGTGCCGGGCCAGGGCAATCGCATCATGGAGAGGAGAACTGAGACAGGGGATGACAGCAGGGGTACGAGGCACGAGGATCGGCGACCACTTTGACCCTCATGGCCCAAAGCAGGGACGAAAGCGTAGCGTGAGCGGTCATGTGAGCGCCTCCGGGGCCACCGGAAACGATACACGTGCAGGTTACGCCCTTGACCCGCGGGAAACTTTTATGATGCGAATGCCCTGGGTGCCGGGCTTTCCTGCTGGCCAGCACACCACGGAACTGGCCGATACCGCGTTGCAGGGAGGAAACTTCCCGGAAGAAAGCCTATAATCCACAGCAAGTACCGACTCCGGCAGAGATCCAAAGGAAGCTACCAGAGTATGCACCGCAAGTTGGCGTACGGTTCCGTCAGGAAATCAGGATCCTGAACCTGAGTGCCATGAGCCAAAACCACAGACCCGAGCTGCCTGCATGAATTTCCAAGCTGGTACCATGCCCCACCATATCCTGCTGTTGACTACGGCCCAGACCTATAGGGCCCAGGCCTTCCTGGATGCAGCCCAGGCTCTGGATATTGGTTGTACCATGGCTTTCGACATGGATGCCGAACTGGCCGCTGATGGGCGGCACGGCTGGGGGTTTCCCTTTGCCAACACGCAGGAAGCTTTACGGCACATCCAGCGCTTCCATGCCCGAACCCCCCTCAAGGCCATCATTGCCCTGGATGATGCCGGATCCCTGCTGGCCGCCACGGCCTCCGTCGCCCTGAATTTGCCCCACAATTCCCCGGACTCGGCTATCGCTGCCCGGGACAAGTTCGTCATGCGCCGGAAACTGGCCTCCCATGCCCTGAATTGTCCCCGCTTTGTACGCGTTGCGGCTCAGGACTCAGTTACGGAGGTGGCGGCGCATGTCGGCTATCCCCTGGTCATCAAGCCGCTGGATCGGAACGGTTCCCAAGGGGTTATGCGCATTGACACGGAAGCCGAATTGCGGGACAGAATCCCGCGTCTGCAATCCATTCTGCAGTCGGACCCAGCAGCTCCCCGCGCCGATTTCCTGATCGAAAGCTACATTCCGGGCAACGAGATTGCGGTCGAAGCCATCATCGTGGATCAGAAATTGGAAGTCCTGGCCATCTTTGACAAGCCAGACCCCCTTGAAGGCCCCTTCTTTGAAGAATCCATTTATGTCACGCCTTCCCGGCTGCCGACTGCGGTACAGGAAGAAATCGGCCAAGCTACGGCGCAGGCCACCCAGGCGCTGGGTTTGGGCTTCGGACCGGTGCACGCAGAACTGCGGATCAACGACGAGGGTCTGTGGATCCTGGAGGTAGCCGGACGCTCCATTGGGGGCCTGTGCTCCAATGTCCTGAATTTTGGCGCCAGCGAGTCGCTGGAAGCTCTCATCCTGCAACATGCCTGTGGCCAGTCCCTGCCGGATCTGAAGGCCTCCCGCGAGGCCCGGGGGGTGATGATGATTCCCATTCCCCACGCCGGTCTGTTCCAGGGCGTGGCGGGCGTGACCGAGGCACTCCAGGTACCCGGTATCACGTCGGTGGACATTACCGCCGTCATCGGTTATACCCTCCAGCCTCTGCCTGAGGGCAACAGTTATCTGGGATTCATTTTCGCGGCAGGGACGCATCCGGCCGACGTGGAAGATGCGCTCCGGCAGGCTTACGCCTGCCTTGACATCCGGATCATGCCGGCATTCGACCTGACGATGTGGTAACTGCACCGGGAGGAAGCAGTGGAACAGGCGGTTTCCTGCAACCGCCAAGCGTGAACTTCCCCGCAGAGTGCAGGGCTTTATTTGGTACGCTGGCCCTTGGCTTGCTGCAGACCGGGACCGGGCACGCCTTCCGGTGTCCAGCCTTCTGGCATCTGGGCATCCGGGCCAAAAAAGAAATCTTCCATCTGCTGCATCAGGAATTCGTGGGCCTGCAGATCCCCCAGACTCAGGCCATAGTGATTGATCAGAATAACCGAATGGCGCATCCACAGATCCCACGCCATCTGGGAGATGCTGTCATAGATGCGTTGGCCCAGTTCGGTATTGTAGGGTTGCCGTTCCAGGCCGGGGAGTTCTCGATTCAGTTTGGCGCAATTCACCATGCGTGCCATGGTCACTCCCTGTCGCACTGGGCGACCTGTCCCTTGCGTGATGCCCAGACTGACATCCCTGTCAGTCTTCTCCATATGTAAAAGCCGCTGATCGGATTCGAACCGATGACCTACGCTTTACGAGAGCGTCGCTCTACCGACTGAGCTACAACGGCCTGCATGCCATCATACCAGATTTCTATACCCGGGTGACGTACCGTCCTTCCCGCGTGTCCACCCGCAGCACATCCCCTTCCTTCACGAACAGGGGGGCCTGGATCTTCAGACCCGATTCCAGTTCCACCGACTTGCTGGGACTGTTGGCGGTGTCCCCCGCAATGGCGGCCTCCGCCCAGGTCACCTTCAGATCCACCGTGGTGGGCAACGTCACGCCCAGCGGTTCATCCCCATAGAACTCCACTTCAATGGCCTGATTGTCCGAGAGATACTGCATGGCATCCCCCAGGGTCTCGGCGGTCAGGGAAATCTGGTCGTAGGTTGTCGTATCCATGAAAACGAACTGATCGGCATCCGGGTACAGATATTCCATCTGCCGACCTTCCAGGCGCACGTCGTTCACCCGCGCCCCGCTGTTGAAGGTTTTCTCCACCAGGGATCCTGTGCGTACATTCCGCACCTTCAGGCGCACGGTGGCACCGCCGCGCGCCATCTTGATGTGACTGAAATCCACGACGCGCCACAACTGCTCCTCTTCCGTGAAGATGTTGCCCTTGCGCAAGGCTGTAACGTCTGCCATGTGCCTGCAATTGCCCCAATATCAATCCCCAATGGAAGCATGGTAATGCGGAGACGGGGGTTCTGTCAAAACCCGCGTTTGCCTCTTACCCCAGTTGCACCAGCGCCAGCCGAATCCGTTCCCCAATGTCCGTCACTTCACTGGGTACCGTCCGCAGGGCCTGTTGTGCCTCGGCCACACTGAATCCCATTTGGGTCAATGCCAGCAGTACATCCTCGTCTTCCTGCGCCGCGGGAGAAACGTCCTGTATGTCCGGACCGAGTTCCTTCACCTTGTCGGCCAGTTCCATGATGATCTTCTGCCCGGTCCTTTTGCCGATGCCCGGGGCCCGGGCAATGACCCCCGGCTCGTTCTGGGCAATGGCCCGGAACAGGACCGGAATGGACAGGGTACCCAGCAAGCCCGTGGCGGCCTTGGGTCCCACGCCATTGACCCGCAACAACAGCAAAAAGAGGCGGTACTCCGCTTCACTGGGAAATCCGTAAAGGCTCAGTTCCTCCGCCCGGACGTACAGGTGGGTAAAGAGCGTCACCGTCTCGCCCTCCTGCCACTCCGGTGCATCCGGATTGGAGACAAAAACCTCCAGACACAGCCCCGGGCTGGCGGCGAGAGCCAGGATCAGGGATTGGTCTTCCCGGGCTTCCACACGGCCCGTGATACGGCGAATCATGTCCTGCTCCCCGGCCAGGCGGTCTCGGAGGTCTGGACGGCCTGCTGATACTTGCTCTGGTACAGATAGCACAGGGCGACCGCCAGACCGTCTGCGGCATCGTCCGGCTTGGGCACGGCGGACAGCTGGAGCACCAGGGTCACCATCTGCATCACCTGCTGCTTGTCGGCCCGTCCGGTTCCGGTCAGGGTCTGCTTGATCACGGCCGGACTGTACTGAAATACCGGAATCCCCGCTTGCGCGGCAATGAGATTCACAACGCCGCACGCCTGTCCCACGCTGAAGGCCGTCGTGCTGTTCCGGCCAAAGTACAGTTGCTCGATGGCCAGGATCGAGGGAGTGTGGTCCGCCATCAGCTCCTGCAGATCGCGATAGAGGATGTGCAGGCGCGCGGGCAGACTTTCCTCCTTGGGTGTAGCCAGAATACCGCAATCCAGGAATTCCAGGGAATGATCCCCGGCTTCCGCCACGAGACCGTATCCCATACGCGCAATCCCCGGATCGATGCCCAGAACCAGAGTCATGGTGTTCAGGCCACCATGGCTTCCAGAACTTCGTCCCGGAGTTCCAGGTTGTGGAAGACCCGCCGCACGTCATCCAGTTCTTCCAGGGCCTCAATCATGCGCAGGACGGTCAGTGCCTCCCCCGTATCCAGGGACATCATATTCCTGGGATGCATGATCAGTTCCATGGAGGCATAGCCCACGCCGGACTCCACCAGGGACTGGGAAACACGCGCCAGATCCGTGCCCACCGTATACACTTCCAGCACTTCGGTCTCGTCCTGGATATCGTCAGCCCCTGCCTCCAGCGCCAGCAGGAACACCTCTTCGGCATCCGTGGTGGCGGTGGTCAGATCGATCACAATCATGCCCTTGCGCTCAAACTGCCAGGCCACGGCATTCGGTTCGGCCAGGGTACAGTTGGCCCGGTTGAAAACACGGCGAATTTCGGCGATGGTGCGATTGCGGTTGTCGCTCAGGCATTCGATCAGCAGCGCCACGCCATGCGGGCCGTATCCCTCATACAGAATTTCTTCAAAGTTGGCCGCGTTCTTGTCTTGACCGGATCCGCGCCGGATGGCCCGGTCAATGGTGTCCCGGGGCATGTTTTCCGCCCGGGCCCGTTCTATGGCCAGCCGCAAGGTAAAGTTGGCGTCGGGATCCGGTCCGGTGCGCGCCGCGACCTGAATTTCACGGGTCAGGCGCGTAAAAATCTTGCCGCGGGCCGCGTCCACAGCCCCCTTGCGGCGTTTGATATTGGCCCATTTTGAATGTCCAGCCATATCTCCGCATTCCTGTGTTGCTGGTACGTCTGTGTGTGTTGCCTACGTCAATGACTCCAGTTCCTCCGGAAAGTCCGGCAGGGAGGCAGCAGGCGCCAATGCCTGCGCCTGCAGCTCTCGTGACCGCCGGGTTTGCGTGACGGCCGCATCCAGAAACCCCAGGAACAGCGGGTGGGGCTGGGTGGGACGGCTCTGGAATTCCGGATGGAACTGGCACCCCACCATAAAGGGGTGATCTTCCAGTTCCGCAATCTCGACCAGATGGCCATCGGGGGAAAGGCCCGTATAGCGCAGTCCATGCTGGGACAGGATATCCCGGTACTTGTTGTTGAACTCGTAACGGTGCCGGTGGCGCTCGCTGACCGTGCCGTCGTAGCCCTGGGCCCGATAGGCCTGATGGGCCTGCGATGCGGGTTGCAGGACACAGGGATAGCTGCCGCGGCGCATCGTGCCGCCCAGTTCCGCCACCTCCCGCTGATCCGGCATGAGATCGATGACGGGATGCGGGGTGTGCGGGTCGAATTCCGTGCTGTTGGCCTCCCTTAAGCCCGTTGCCGCACGGGCCAGCTCAATGCACATCACCTGCATGCCCAGACACAGCCCCAGGAAGGGGATCCGGTGCTGTCGCGCATAGGACACCGCCTGAATCTTGCCTTCGACGCCCCGCTGCCCAAAGCCGCCGGGCACGACGATGGCATCCAGATCCTCCAGGTACGGCACGGGATCGCCCTGTTCCAGGAGCTCCGCATCGATCCAGCGCAAATCAAGCTGCCTTTCCAGCGCCACGGCCGCATGGACCAGGGACTCCTTGACACTGATGTAGGCATCTTCCAGCGATGTGTACTTGCCTACCAGACCCACCACAATCGGCTCCCTGACCGTGGTGTACGTCTGGACGTATTCCTGCAGACGGGTCAGTTCCACACCCGGTGACTGGATGTAGCGCAGGCGGAAATGATCCTCCATCCAGCGTCCCATGCCGGACTCTTCCAGGGCCAGCGGTACGGAATAGTGGGTTTCCGACGTTTCCAGGGGGATCACCGCGTTGCGGGTCACATCACAATGCCGGGCCACCTTGTCCAGGATGTCGGGCTGGATCGGGTGATCACTGCGCAACACGATGACATCCGGCGGCTGGCCGTTGCTGCGCAGCACGCGCACACTGTGCTGGGTGGGTTTGGTCTTCAGTTCCTTGGAGGACTTGAGATAGGGCAGGAGCGTGACATGCACATAGAGGGAATTGGAGGGGCCAATCTCACTGTACAACTGCCGTATGGCCTCCAGGAAGGGCAAACCTTCAATGTCGCCGACCGTGCCGCCGATTTCCACCAGCATCACATCCGGATTGCTGTGCTTTACGGCCTTGTGAATGCCTTCCTTGATCTGATTGGTCAGATGCGGCACGACCTGAATCGTGCCCCCCAGGTATCTTTCCCCGATCCGTTCCGCGTTGAGCAAGTCGGCGTAGATCTGGCCACTGGTTACACTGCTCAGGGTCGAAAGATCGTCGCCGATAAACCGTTCATAATGGCCCAGGTCCAGGTCGGTTTCCGCCCCGTCTGCCGTGACGAAGACCTCACCGTGCTGGTAGGGGGACATGGTACCTGGATCCACATTGAGGTAGGGATCCAGCTTCAGGGCCGCTACCCGCAGGCCACGGGCTTTCATCAGCAGGCCAATGGAGGCCGCCACGACGCCCTTGCCAATGCCTGACACTACCCCACCAGTGACAAAGATGTATTTCGACACGCCTGCTGCTCCTGCTTCACTTGCTCCCGGGTTCCCCGTGCGCCTGGGCCAGGCTCCGCCAGATGGCGGGACACGCCACGGCGAACGCCAACACGTACTGTCCGTCATGCGAAAGGCTCACCGCCCAGCAATCGAGCTGCTTGCTCTGGGCAATCCGGGCGGCCGCCGCATGCAACTGCAATTCCGGCTCGCCCGTGGCCGGATTGCGCACGATCTCGATGTGCTGCCATGCCACACCCGACCGCCACAGCCCTGTGCCCAGGGCCTTGGATGCGGCTTCCTTGAGGGCAAACCGGCCGGCCAGCGACTGCAGGTCATGCCCGCATTCGTTCCGTTCCCTTTCAGTGTACACCCTGGACCGGAATCGGGCCGGATGCCGTTGCAGGACACGGACAAAGCGGTCCAGGTGCAGTAGATCCACCCCCGTCCTAAGCATGCGGGATCCCTGCTTTGGGCAAGACGTGGCCGCGGCCCACACCCCGGTAGATGAACCCCAACTCCTGCATAACCATGGGGTCGTAGATGTTGCGGCCATCAATCAGTACCCGCCGCCGCATACAGGCGGCCAGACGCCCCATGTCCAGATGCTGAAATTCGTTCCATTCCGTGCAGACCACCAGGCCATCGGCGCCCTGGGCCAGGGCATAGGGATCTTCCACGGTGACAATCCGGTCATTGCGCGCCTGGGCCTGTGCCATAGCGGCGGGATCGTACGCCTTGATGCCAGCCCCCCTGGCCTGGAGCCCGGCGATGATGGCCATCGCGGGGGCCTCCCGCAGATCATCGGTACCGGGCTTGAAGGCCAGTCCCAGGATGCCCAGCGTGCAGCCGGTCATGTCGGGCCCCAGGATCGTTTCCAGTTGTGCCACGGCCCACAACCGGGATGCCTGGTTCACCTCCAGCACCGCCTGCAGGAGCGAGTCATCCACGGCAAACGATCGGGCCAAATGATTGAGCGCACTGACATCCTTGGGAAAGCAGCTGCCGCCGAAGCCCAGACCGGCACTCAGGAACTGGTTGCCAATCCGGTCGTCCAGGGACATGCCGCGGGTCACCACACCCACATCCACGCCGACGGCCTCGCACAAGCGGGCCATGTGATTGACGAAACTGATCCGCATCGCCAGGTAGGCATTGCTGGCGTACTTGATCAATTCGGCCGTACGCAGGTCGGTGACCACCACTTCCGCCTCCATCGGGCGGTATAGTTCCACTACCTTCTCCGCCGCATCCTGTTCCATGCAGCCCAGGACAATGCGGTCCGGATGCATGAAATCCTGAACCGCAGATCCTTCCCGCAGGAATTCGGGACAACTCACGACCGCTATCTTTTCGCCCCTGCCTGTCGCGGTTTCCAGTTTGTCCTCTACCCAGTCGCCCGTACCCACGGGTACGGTGCTTTTGTTTACCAGTATGGCATTTGACCCCACATGGAGTGCGATGTCGGCCAAGGCGTTTTCCACCCGTCGCATGTCCGGGCGGCCACAGGGATCGGCCGGGGTGTCCACGCAAAGGAACACAAACTCGGTGTCGGCCAGCGCGGTGGCATAGTCAGTATGAAAGGAAAGCCTGCCGGCTTCCTGGTTGCGCTGTACGATTTCCTGCAGGCCCGGTTCATAGATGGGTACACCCCCCTGACAGAGCAGGGCAATCTTGGCGGCATCCACATCCAGGCACCGTACCCGGTTGCCCAGATCCGCAAAGCAGGCTCCGGTCACCAAACCTACATATCCGGTACCGACAATAGCTATCACGGCCATCCAGCAACAGGTCTCCCCACGGTTTTGTCTGATCCAGATTTTCTGCCCCTGTCACGTTGCCACCGGATCCGGCCGCTCCGAATGGGCCGATCATCACCGCCAGGACTTGGCAGGGCCAAGCCCTGTGCGTTATGTTGGCAGACGGTCACAGTCCGCGCCGGGGGCGTTGCCGGGACAGGACAGAATCCGGACCCCGGGCAGGACACCTTCTGCCGCTAAAGGGCAGAGGCGGGCAGGATCACAACCCCTGTATGGCAGCTCCCATGAATCCTGCAAGCGGTGGCACCCCCGGAGGCCTATCCTGCCGTTGCCTCGGGCTTCAGGGCCGGCGATACGCCCTCTCCCATCAGTTTTTCGATCGCCATGACATGGGCACAGACGAAAGTAAGGTGGAATTCCTCACAGTCGCACTTCCAGTTCTGATCGCTGTACTCAATGATGTGGTTTGAATGTTCTCCCGTAAACCGGCACCTAAATGACTCGATGCGTATGCGTTCGTCGCGTTCGTCGTAATACTGTCGGGCCTTTATGATTCGACTCTCGGGGGAGTACATGAGCGGAGCACCTCCTCTGATGCTGCTGGCATTCCCAGACTTTGACTAATACATAGCATAACAGGCTTTGGTCGTGCAATATGTGAATCGGCTGCCCCG